>JAYOXJ010000154.1:0-2732 GCA_038152725.1 Rhodospirillaceae bacterium | reverse complement strand
CGGATACGGTTGGCTCGATCGGGTTCCTGACCGCCGGTCTGGTGCCGAAACGGCGCAGCGGCCGGGGGTACGTGCCGACAAACGGCTGGACAGGTGAGACCGATTGGGACGGCATGGTCGGTTTCGCCGACCTGCCGAAAACCTACAAGCCGTCCAACGGCATCGTCGTCAACGCCAACAACCGGGTGGCGCCGCCCGACGACCAGGTGTTTCTCGGCTTCGACTGGGCGCCGCCCTACCGCGCCCAGCGCATCCGCCAGTTGATCGACACCGGGGCCAGCCAGAACTCCACCGGCCAGGCACAAATGCTGCGTGACGTTCGTTCGTTGATGGCTGCCGATCTACTTGGCCCCATGCTGGCCGCGCCGCCGCCCGATACGCCGCTCGCCAAGAAGGCGCACGACATGCTGGCGAAATGGAACCACGAGATGGCGCGCAATGTGCCCGAGCCGTTGATCTTCATGGCATGGTTGGCCGCGCTCAACCGCGCGCTCTACGGGGACGAGCTTGGCGAACTGACAGACGAATTCATCGGCGCCCGGCCGCTGCTGGTGAAGTCGATCCTGACCCGGCGCAACGAGTGGTGCGACGACGTCCGCACCGCCGACAAGAGGGAAACCTGTGCCGAAGTCCTTCAGCTGTCGCTCAAGCTTGCCCTCGACGACCTTGCCAAGCAGTTCGGCACCGATCCTAAAAGGTGGCAATGGGGGAGCGTACACCGAGCCAAGTTCCCGCATACGCTGTTCACCCATGTGCCGGTGCTCCGCTACCTGGCCGACCTCCAGATACCGACGGACGGCGGCGAGGCCACGGTCAGTCGCGGCGCCGTACGCTTCGCCGACAAAAGCGCGCCCTTCGCCCACATCCACGGACCGGGCTACAGGGCGATCTACGATCTCAAGGATTTGCGCCGTTCGCGCTTCATCATCGCCACCGGACAATCGGGCAATCCGCTGGCTTTGAACTATCGCAACCTGCTTGCCCCCTGGGCCGATGGCAGGCTGCTTCGCGAGGATCCGCCAAGGCGTTCCGCCGACAAGCGCGAAGGCTATTCGCTGGTGCCGGTGGCGGGAAAAAAGTAGCGCCCTAGCCCTGTTCGCGCATCAGCCGGGCTTTCTGCCGGCTCCAGTCGCGCTGCTTGGTGGCCTCGCGCTTGTCGTGGTGCTTCTTGCCCTCGCCCAGGCCGATCAGCACCTTGGCCATGCCGCTTTCGTTGAAATAGATCTTGAGCGGAACCAGCGTCATGCCCTTGCGTTGCTGCGCGATCGCCAGCTTGGCCAGTTCGCGCCGGTGCACCAGCAATTTGCGCGCACCGCGCGGCTCGTGCGTGAAGGCCTTGTTCGTGCCGGCGTATTCCGGGATGAAGGCATTGCGCAGCCAGAGTTCGCCATCCTCCTCCGACGCATAGGCCTCGCCGATCGACCCACGGCCCTCGCGCAGCGACTTCACTTCCGAGCCCTTGAGCACGATGCCGGCCTCGATGGTTTCGTGAATCAGATAGTCGTGGCGCGCGCGGCGGTTCTGCGCGGCGACGTTCCCGGCGGCTTTCTTGGTTTTACTGGCGGCCATGACGAAGCTTCCCGGACTCGGCCGGGGTGCCGGGTCAGTTCAACAGGCCGACGCCGACCAGGGCGGCACGCACCGTTTCCTTGGACTTGTCGGCGATTTCGGCCATCGGCAGACGCATTTCGTCGCTGCACTTACCGAGCAGAGAGGCAGCGTATTTCACCGGCCCCGGGCTGGTCTCGCAGAACATAGCGGAATGCACCGGCATCAGCCGGTCCTGCAGCGTCATGCAGGTCTCGAGGTCGCCCTCGCGCCAAGCGCGCTGCATATCGGCGCACATGCGTGGTGCGATGTTGGCGGTGACCGAAATGCAGCCGTGGCCGCCGGCGGCCCGGAACGGCACCGCGGTGGCGTCTTCGCCGGGAAGCTGACAGAACGCGGCGCCGGTGATGGCGCGGCGCCGGTTCTGCCGCCGTGTCAGGTCGGCGGTCGCGTCCTTGACGCCGACGATGTTCGGCAGTTTGGCCAGTTCGGCCATGGTGGCGACGGACATGTCGACGACCGAGCGGCCCGGAATGTTGTAGATGAACACCGGCAGGCCGACGTCCTGCACCGCCTTGAAGTGCTCGTAGAGGCCCTTCTGGGTCGGCTTGTTGTAATAGGGTGTCACCACCAGGGCGGCATCTGCGCCGGCTTCCTTGGCGTGTTCGGTGAGTTCGACGGCCTCTCGGGTCGAGTTCGAGCCGGCGCCGGCGATCACCGGCACCCTGCCCTTGGCCTGTTCGATGCAGATTTCGGTGACGCGTTTGTGCTCGTCGTGGCTCAGCGTCGGCGATTCGCCGGTGGTGCCGCAAGGGACCAAACCGTCGGTGCCTTCTTCAATTTGCCACTCGACGAAAGCGCGGAAGCTGTCTTCGTCGACCTCGCCGTTCTTGAACGGCGTAATCAGCGCGGGGAAAGACCCCTTGAACATGGCTCGTCTCCAGCTTGCAGGCCAGCTTTTGCGCCAACTTTCGCGGCTGGCCCTGCATGTTCGCGGACCTTACCCCCGCGAGATTTTCGGGGCAAGGGGAACATCGTTTCCTAACAATGGCCGGACAGGCCCGCCAACTCCCCCCTTGCGGCGGATGAGTCCGTGGCGCTAGTGTGGGCCTCGTGAGCGCCTGGAGTTGCGTTAGATTTACGTCAGAAGACGAGGTGGTCCGATGACGACGCCGGGTCGGTTC
>JAYOXJ010000153.1:1505-8452 GCA_038152725.1 Rhodospirillaceae bacterium | reverse complement strand
CCGAGTCCGAGGCCCGTAATCTCGTCGGTGAGGGAGGCACGAATTCCGACGAGCCGGCGCCCAAGCTTGAGAAAATGTGGAAGCCGCCGGCGGAGGGAAACCAGGCAGAGGCCCCGCGACTGAAAGTCATCGGCACGGCAGAGCCGCAACCGGTTTCACCCTCGGCGCCGGCCGCCACGCCGGCGCCAGGGAACGCGCCGGCGGATGCGCCTAAATCCGGCGATGCGCCCAAGGTGGACAATCTTTCCAACCAGCCTGAGAAGCCTGGATTGCTCGACCGGGTGACGGGGCTGTTCAAGTTTTCGTCCGAAGCGGAACCGCAACCGCAACCGCAACCGGAACCAAAGAAAAGCGTGGTAGAGCCGGCGAAGCTTGCCGTTCGTGATCAACAGCCGACGCCGACAGAGACCCAAACTGCCGCATTGCCTTCCGGTCCGGAAAAATCTCCGGCCAATAACGTGGCCGGCAAGGCTAATACATCTGAGGTCGCGCCGATTGCAAGCCCGCCGTCGTTGGGTGTATCCAGTAAGCCCGATACCGAGCCATCGCCGCTCGAAAAGTTGGCAAATTTTTTTCGCTCGGGGGACGCGCCCCCTAAAAACGTGGGAACCACTTCATCGCTAGATCATCCTTCCGCTCCAGCCGGTGCGCCGAGCGATAAGTCGATCCCGGCAAGTTCCAGGATTGAAACGGAAAATACGCCGGCTCCTTCTGCGCCGACAGAAGAGTCCAATCAACAGCCAAGACTAGTGCCCTCAGCTTCGGCACCATCGACGTCGGGACCAGTTGGAGCAGGTGCCAGCCCGACGATCGTCGAGCGACTTGCGATGCCCGTGGAAGGTAAGGCCGAGTCCGAGGCCCGTAATCTCGTCGGTGAGGGAGGCACGAATTCCGACGAGCCTCCTGCGCAATTGGAAAATCCGAAGAGAGTGGCGCCAAAGGAGGTTCTAACGTCGCCAAACGTTACCCGATTGGCGGCGGCTTCCACACCGGTTGCGGCGGATCGGCTTCCGCGCACCGTGCCCGCTGTGAAACCGGCACCGGAATCGATTGCGCCGCAAGCCGCGGCAAGTCCGACAATTAAAAAAGCCGAATTGAACCCGCCGCCAGTACCGTCACCACCATCTGCTGTACGCGAAGTGCCGCCTAAGCGCGCTGAAGAAACTCCGAATGTTTTGAGAGAGATCGCGGATGTCTTCAATCCACGGGAGGAAGGCCCAAAACCCAAAACGACGGTTGTTGCGGAGGCACCAAAAGTTGTTGTCTCGGCACCGCCTGGAGCATCAGCGTCTTTACCGTCGTCCAAGCAGTTATCGCCGGTAGACGCGCGGCCAATGGCGCCGAGCACAGCTGCTGCGCCTGTCGCGGAGAAGGATCTGCTGACCACTCTCTCCGATATATCCAAGTCACTGAGTAAATCCTCAGGTCAATTGGTTGGGAAATCGGCGCCTTCGACACCTGGGCCGCCAAAGACTGTGCCAGTTCAACAGTCGGCCACACTCGCCGCATCGCAACCGGCGGCCATAGAATCCCCAAAGCCAGCCGCCGTGGCTGAGAAGATACCAAAGATAGATGAGGGCTCGCCTATTGGACAGGCAGCGAACACTGCCACGCTTGTACAGCCCGAGACGGAAAAGGCACCAGGATTTCTGGAGAGTCCGAAAAGCTGGTTGAAACGTGAAGAGGCGGCACCGCCGGCTACGACGGTGCAAAAGCAGACCCTCGAGGTGATCAAGCCGGCGGCGGAAACGACAACCCAAACTGCGAATGTGCCACCTGCCGTTGCCTCGCCACAATTGGGCTCACCGCGTCGCGTGCTGTTGCCGGAAAAGAGTGTCCCGCAGGTATCGTCAGTTGAGAAGGTTCAAACTCCGGCGCAGACGCCTGCCGCCGAGCCGCAAGTGGCGGCTGCGACCCTACCCAGGGCTCCCGAGGCCGTCGCACGTCACGTGCGAGCGCCAATTGTCGGACCACCCGTCCAGAATCCCGCCGTTGTCCAAGAACCCATGATCGCCTCCGCCGCCCTGAAGGACGTCGAGTTCACGTTTGGCGAGGGCATGCATCTGGGTTCAACAAAGTCCGTCGTAAAGGATGGCGAACAGACTTGCGTCGACAAATCCCGATGGCGGACGACATTCTGTATCGAGCCGGTGAAATGGCCGGCGACCATGGCTGTGAACTTCCGCGCGCATTCTCAAATCTACCGTGGCGAAAAGGTGATTGTGCAATATGTGGATGGGCGTAACGTACAGATGCACGCGCTTTTCCCGACTACTGCGCTTTGGGCCGTGACCGAGTACTTCAAAGGAAAATACGGACCGCCGACCGAGATGCCGGAGATTTGGACATCGCTCATCGGCGCGCCGAAGCGTCCGAACCGGGTGTTGCGCTGGCATAGCCGAAACACCAAGACCGGTTTGGAAACATTGCTCGAAATCCGTGAGATCGACGACTTGAGGTGGTCGGCGCCACCGGACACGCAGCATGGCTTGGTGCGCATCCTGGAAAAGGGGCGGGGGTCGGTATTTCAACTGTTGTCTTCGACCGACCTTCTTTTGGTCAGTCTTCGCAATCGTTAGCGGCTGCGCATCGGCGCAACGATGAAGCCGTTGGTCATTCAAAGTTTCCGCACGTCGGACGTGCCGCCCTGGATCGAACGCTGCCTCGGCAGTGTTCGTGTGTGGGCGGAACACACCGGATGGGAATATCGCTTCATCGGCGATGAAATCCTCGAACTCGTCCCGCAATGGTACCGCGAGAATGCTGGCGGACGGTTTCCGATCATCACCGATCTTGCGCGGTTGCTCGTTGCGCGCGATGCGCTACAGGCCGGTTCGGACGTCGTTGTATGGATCGATGCTGACGTATTGATTTTTGATCCCGATAGTTTTGATCCGTCTCCGGCAGGAACGTTTGCCTTCGCGCGCGAGATATGGATCCAGAAAGATACCGAGTACGGCCAACTCAAGGTCTTTCGAAACGTCCACAATGCAGTTTGCGCATTCCGACGCGACAACGTCTTTCTAGATTTTTACATCTACGCCTGCGAGGCGGTCATGCGGCGGGTCGGAGGCCGTGTTCCCGACCAGATCGTCGGCACCAAGTTGTTGACCGCATTTAACAATATCGTCGGGTTTGAATTGCTGGAAGATGTCGGGATGGTCAGTCCGGACGTCGCCCGCGAGATTGTCGAAGGAGCCGGTCCGGCATTGAGATTGCTATGCAGCGAGACGCGCCTGCCGCTTCGCGCCGTGAACCTCTGCAACTCGTTACGGGGCTACGATGCCGCTTCTGTCGCGGCGAACGATGCGCTGCTATCGACGGTGGTTGATCGCCTATTGGCGGGGGGCAGGTCAATCTTCTCGAACACTGACGCGGACCTTTGAGCCGGGTGCGATGTTGCGCATCTCGGCCGGATCGATTTCGGCATCGCCCCAGATGTTGACCGCCGAGGCGAGTCGTATTTCGTCGCCGCGCGATACGGGGGTACGGCCAACGCCGATTTTAATGCAACTTCCCGCAAGCCAGAACGCAACCTCTCCCAGTGTCATCACGTCGCGGGCATCTTCCTCCGACTCGGCATCGATAGGGGTTTCAAAATAGACTTCGTCCCCCCAGGTTCGGACGCGCGCACTGAACGGCGCTGCCGCTGCGATCCGCCCTGCCGAGTCGGTATCGCGTAAATCCACCGAAAGCGTCACTGTCCCGAATACGAGTTCTATGCGCGGCATGTCATTCCCATCACTGCAAGGTCGTCGGCGCCGTCGGCCGCGGCGCCAGCATGGCGCCGGCCTGGTGGTGAATGATCTTCCACTGGCCGTTTTCGATAATAAAAATGTTGGTTGCGATAAGCGTGCTTCGGGCCAAGTGTTCCGTACATGTGACATAAGCCGCGTCGCCAAGGCGAAATACTCTGGCGCCCGAGAAGGAAATTTCCGGCGCTTCGCCGTTTTCCATAATATTTCGCCAACTTTCAATGACTTGGCGCCTGCCGATCAATGGCTGCCAGCCCGGATGCACGCACGTCGGCGGCGTGTCCCTTGCCCAAATATCCTCCATCGCCGTCATGTCCCGCGCGGCAAACGCGAGATAGAAGGCTTCGTTGGCAAAAAAAATTGGATCGTCTTCGCTCATTGATGGCTCCCGGTCAGACAAAAGGCGGTCCCAGGAACCACGCCACCAACGAACGGCGTTCGCCGGCGGTTACGGGCCTGACTTGATGTTACAGGAACGACGGAAATACCAGCACGCTACCCATGTTGCGTATCTCGGCAAGGGTTTTCAAGCGGCGTTCCGGCTGATCCGGCGGCGAATCGAGGATTTCCAGTTGAAAATCGCCTCCTTGGTAATTCTTACCATCGGATAGGCTTACGACGGCACTGAGCTTTCGCGTCAAACCAGGCCAGCGCTGGTCGTCGGGGGGGGTAGGGCCGGCGCCGCTGATCGGCATGCCAGGTTATAGTATTGTTCCGGTCCGTAACGGGTGTACTGCATGGATTCCGGGCCGCTCAGCGTCCAATGCCACAATCGTTCGTTGGCCTCGCGGACGATGGTGCCCAGCGCATTGAATAGCCAAGCGGTGCCGGTTTCGGAACCGAGCCAGGAAACCGTTGAGTTTCGGACTGTATTCTGAGGATCCCGGATGGCCTGTGCGGCCATAGCTTCCGCCGATTCGCCCGCTTCGATGATTCGCTGGCAAACCTCATGCGAAAGGCCGCGATCGACGATGTAATACGGATGTTCTAGTCGCACGCGGGTCTCCTTCGGACAATTCCGTGCTTGGACGCAATTGTAAGCGCACTTGTATGACCTTAAACGCCAAAAACCGCAATTTCCTATGACTTCCTTGGCCTAGGGGCCTACTTCATAAGGTGGAAATGCTGCGGATTCGGGTCCGCGGTGGATAAACTACGGGTGACGATATGGCTGAAAACGTCAACACGGAAGAGGAAGAGGTCGAAGAAGAAGAGGAGCAGGGCGCAGACGCCCGGCAAACTCTTGACGACCTTACGGTTCTTACCGACACCACGACCCCGCTGGACGACCCTGAATCCCAGGTTGCCGGCGATGATGGGCTCGAATGGGTCGAACCGTCCGCATCCCAGAGTTTGGCCACCATTCACTCCGGCAGTCGCCCGACCGACGCCGAGATCATGGCCAATCTTGTACCTGAGGGCGAAAGCGTCCTGCCGACCGAAGAACTTGGCGTCGTGGAGGAAGACCCCAACGCCGTACTTCCCATCGTCAACGCCGAAGTTCCGTCACCGGAATTCGAGCGCCGGCCGGAGCCCGATTCTACCCGTGGTTCATCGGAAGAACAGGCGCCGCAAGCTGCTGCTCGCACCGAAGAAGAGCCCAGGCCCGCACCGATCGAAGCCGCGCCAGAGGAACAGCAGCCCGCGGAGCGAGCGATTGAGAATGCGACGTCATCCGGGGGCGGAGGTGGCGGGGGTGATGGAGGGGCCGGTGTTTCTGATGATGAAGAAGAGGAGCCTCTCGAAACCACGGAAGAGGTGGATGAACTCGAGGTCGAGAGCGCGACCGGCAGTGAAGATTTACCAATCGCACTCGAAATTGACCCGGCCGGCGCCGACGTAATTACGATTTCGGATGTACCGGACGGTGCGGTCCTGTCGGCCGGTACGGATAACGGCGATGGCACCTGGACGCTGACCGCCGACGACCTCGACGGTTTGCAGATGACCGTACCGGAGGGCGCCGATGACTTCCTGCTGACCGTCAACGCGACGGCGACGGACGCCAGCGGCGATACCCGCACGGTGTCCGAAGTCCGCCAGATCTATGTCGGTTCCGATGGTTATGATGCGGTTACCGTCGGGACGAGTAGCGCCGACACCTTGACCGGATCGAGCGGCGCCGACGAGATCTCCGGCGGCGACAGCAACGACCAGATCGACGGTGGCGAGGGCAACGATACCCTCATGGGTGGCGCCGGCGCCGACACCATCGACGGCGGTGATGGTGACGACACGCTTGTCGGCGGCGATGGCGACGACACCATCGAGGGCGGCGACGGCAACGACCAGATCTACGGTGGCGACGGCGATGACGTCATGATCGGCGGTGCCGGTGACGACAACGTCATGGGCGGCGCCGGTGACGACCTGTTCATCTTCGGTGCCGGCGATGGCGCGGACTATTTCCACGGTGGTGACGGTTGGTCCGACACTATCCAGATCGACGATGTCATGGGCGGCCCCGGCGGAGACTCTGGTTGGACGTTGCAGGTCGACGAGGGTGCGAGCTACACCCAGACCGACAACGGCATTCAGTTCGATGCGGAAGCCTCCGGGGTCATTACCCTCAGCGACGGCAGCGAACTAACCTTCGACGGTGTCGAAAAACTCGAGTGGTAAGTGCCGAACGGTCCCGGGTGGTATTGCCGCCAGGACCGGCTTCATCCGATAGGCGGGCCGACAGTTTGTCGCTGTATTCGTACTCTGCCATGCGCTAGGGTTCCACCATGCCGGAGACGCTGATCTACCATATGTGTAAGGCCGAAGAATGGGCGGATGCCCAAGCCTCGGGTAATTACAATGGTTCGTCACAAGACCAGGCAGACGGTTTCATCCATTTTTCGACGGCGGGTCAGGTCCGCGAAAGCGCGGCCAAGCATCGTGCCGGGCAGAACGGTCTGCTGCTGTTGACGGTCGCTACCGAACCGCTCGGTGATACGCTGAAGTGGGAGCCATCCAGAGGCGGGCAGTTGTTTCCGCATCTCTACGGTGCCCTGCCGGTGACGTCGGTAACGCGCACCGACCCGCTGCCGCTCGATGCCAGCGGCCGGCATGTGTTCCCGAGGCACGTTCCGCATGATTGATCTCTACGGGTTGGTCCGGCCGTTTCTGTTCCAACTGGATGCGGAGACGGCGCACGGATTGGCCATCCGCGCGCTTGTCAACGGCTGGGTCCCAAGCCCGTCGGGC
>JAYOXJ010000153.1:0-1495 GCA_038152725.1 Rhodospirillaceae bacterium | reverse complement strand
TCCGATCGGTTTGGCGGCCGGGTTCGACAAGAACGCCGAGGTGCCGGACGCGATGCTGAGCATGGGATTCGGTTTCACCGAAGTGGGGTCGGTCACGCCAAAGCCGCAAGTGGGCAACCCCAAACCACGCTTGTTCCGCTTGGCCGAGGACCGGGCGGTCATCAACCGCATGGGGTTCAACAACGACGGGCTGGTGCTGGTGGCGGAACGGCTACGTGCGCGCGCCGGCCGCGACGGGATCGTCGGGGTCAATCTGGGTAAAAACAAGGAGAGCCCGAGTGCCGCCGACGATTATGTCGCCGGCATCGAGGCGTTGGGCCCGTTCGCCGACTACCTCGTCGTCAACGTCTCGTCACCCAATACACCCGGACTTCGTGCCCTGCAGGGCAAGGCGCCGCTGCGCGATCTGCTGACGGCTGTACGCGACGCCGTCGGCCGGCTGGAGCGCGCGACGAAACCGCCGCTGCTCCTGAAGGTGGCGCCCGACCTGATCGACGAGGACAAGGCCGACATCGCCGAGGTCGCACTGGAAACCGCAATCGACGGCCTGATCGCCACCAATACGACGATCGAACGGCCCGCATCGCTCCGCGGCCGGGCGCGGACCGAGACCGGCGGGCTCAGCGGCCGGCCGCTGCTCGAGGCATCGACCCGGGTCTTGGCCGACTTTTACCGTCTGACCGGTGGCAAGCTGCCGCTGGTCGGCGTCGGCGGCGTGGCCTCCGGCGCCGATGCCTATGCTAAGATCCGCGCCGGCGCGAGCTTGGTGCAGCTCTATACCGGGCTGGTCTACGGCGGGCCGGGCCTGGTCCAGCGTATCAAGCGCGAACTCGCCGATCTGCTGATGCGAGACGGCTTCACGTCGGTCGCAGACGCCGTCGGCGCTGACAGCCCTTTACCTTAAACCTCACAACCCGTGCCGTGACGGGTCTTCGGAGACGTTCCAGTAACGGCGCAGGAGCTTGAACACCAGCGGCGCCATGATCACCATGAAGGTGACGCGGATCAGGTGATGGGTGGAGACGAAGGCGACGTCGATCCCTAAGGCGAGGCTGATCAACGTCATCTCGGCGAGACCGCCCGGCGCGAAAGCCAGCCATATGGCGTCGAACGGCAGCGGTGTGACTTGGCTGAGCCCGAGCCCGGCCAATGCCGCGAGACCGACCATGAAGAAGGTGCTGCCGGCGGCGGCCAGCATGACCTGAAAGAGTTTAGTCACGGAGACGCCGGTGAAGCGCGCACCGATGCCGGTGCCGATGACGAGCTGCGCGATGTTGACGATCTCGACCGGCGGTTTCGCCGTCGTCAGCCCGGCGATATGGACGCAGGCGCTCAGCGTCATCGGACCGAGAATCTGTGCCGACGGCAGGCGCAGCACCTTGAACAACGGATAGCCGAGCGCGCAGGCGCCGAGAATAAGGCCATCGCGCATCGAGAGATGCGTGATGGAACCGAGTGAATCGAGGCCGCCCGGAACGTAACCCTCGAACATCTT
>JAYOXJ010000152.1:7760-8464 GCA_038152725.1 Rhodospirillaceae bacterium | reverse complement strand
GTTCGACAATGGGGGGAATGCCGAGATGGCGAATAATCTCGAAAACGTGAGAGTCATCGTATTCGATACCTTCGGCACGGTCAGCGACTGGCGAGGCTCGATCACCCGCATGGGCGAGCAGTTGGCCAAGAAGAAAGGCATCGAAGGCATCGATTGGGAAGCCTTCGCCCGCGCCTGGCGAGCCGGATACAGGCCGGGGCTGAAACGCGTGATTTCGGGCGAGCGACCGTGGACATCGGTCGACGTCATCCACCGCGAACGCCTGGAGGAGATTCTCGTCGAATTCGGCATCGCCGAACGCTTTTCCGAGGCCGAAATGGCCGACATGAACCTGTTCTGGCACCGCCTCGATCCCTGGCCGGACAGCATTCCCGGCCTTTTGCGGCTCAAGCGTAAGCACCTGATTTCGCCCCTGTCGAACGGCAGCATCGTTTTGCTATCGAGCATGGCCAAACGCGCCGGCCTGCCTTGGGACTTCATTTTCGCCTCCGACATGTTCAAGGCCTATAAACGCGACCCGAAGGTCTATCTGGGCGCCATCGAGATGCTCGGCCTGGAGCCGGACCAGGTCATGCTGGGCGCCGCCCACAACGACGACCTCGCCGCCGCGCGCTCGCACGGCATGCGCACCGCCTACGTCAACCGCCCCTACGAATACGGCGCCGACCAGACCAAGGACTTCAAGGCCGAAGAAGACTGGGACG
>JAYOXJ010000152.1:3270-7750 GCA_038152725.1 Rhodospirillaceae bacterium | reverse complement strand
GACTGGGACATCATCGCCGACGGCATCGACGGCGTCGCCGATGCCATGGGCTGTTAATATTGGTTAATGCGCCAGCCGCCCGGAATCCGGCCATTCCCCAGGCCTTGTAAGGGTTCGGTCAGAAAACGCCAATACCAACACCACGGTATAACCGCCGGTGGTGGACGCAGGCCATCACCTCGAATGTAAGCGCAGCCGAAAGGCCGCGCCGATGAGGAACAAGAGGGGCCCCGCATGACCGATTCCACCGAGGGAATCAATCTCGTCCAGAACGGCAGTTTCGAAGACATCGATTATCCAAGCCGACCCGGTCATCGCGGCACTCCGGCTCATCATCACGATCATCACCATCACCACGGGCACGGGTATGGCCACGGCTTCGGCCGCGGCCATGACCACGGCCATCATTTCGGACATTCCGGACATGGCCACGCAGGCTTCGGCGCATGGAGCCATGGCCTGTTCGGCCACGCACTTTTTGGCCAACCGCATTTCGGCAACGCCGAAGTCAGCGGCTGGATGGTCGCGGAAGGTCCCGGCCCCGATGTCGTGTCGCATCCGTGGCGCCCGGCGGCCGACGGCAAGACCTATATCGAACTCGACGGTTCCGGTGCCCGCGACACCAACAGCGCCATCTATCAGGATATTCCGACGGACGGCACCGGAACGTTCGCACTCTCGTTCAGCTATGCGGCGCCAGCGTTCAGCCGCGCGTCCTCGAACGGCATCGAGGTAATCTGGAACGGCGAAGTGATCGACACCATCGCCCTCGACGGCGGACGCAGTGTCGAATGGCAGACCTATACCTATGAAGTCACCGGCGCCGGTGATGCGACGCGCCTCGAATTCCGTGCCGTCGGGCGCGACGACGGCCGCGGCGGCTACCTCGACAACGTCAGCGTCGTCGCCCAGCCGGAGCCCGAGGACCCGCTGTTCACCGAAGGCAACGACACCGTGGTGCTGCCGCTCGACGACCCCAACTACGGCGACGATCGCATCTACGATGCGCTCGGCGGCCACGACAACGTCACCGGCGGCGATCTTGACGACACCATCCTGGGTGGC
The DNA here is from genome assembly GCA_038152725.1 of Rhodospirillaceae bacterium. Lineage (GTDB taxonomy): Bacteria > Pseudomonadota > Alphaproteobacteria > Rhodospirillales > Casp-alpha2 > TMED8. The sequence continues at coordinate 6,685 of JAYOXJ010000152.1, read as the reverse complement.
GCCGGTCGCGACACGCTTGCAGGCGGCGTCGGAAACGACACCCTGGAAGGCAACGGCGGTGCCGACGTGCTTGCCGGCGACGATGGCGACGACACGCTCTCCGGCGGCGGCGGTGCCGATACGCTCGACGGCGGCAACGGCAACGACCAACTGAGCGGCGGTGGCGGTGACGATACCCTCGCCGGCGGCGACGGCAACGACGTGCTCAAGGGCGGTGCCGACAACGATGTACTTTCGGGTGACAGCGGCGACGACACGTTGGCGGGAGGTGATGGCAATGACACGCTTTCCAGTGGAATTGGCAACGACACCCTTTCCGGCGGCGACGGCGACGACCTGCTCGACGGCGGCGATGGCGACGATCTTCTCAAGGGCCAGGCAGGCAACGACACGCTGACCGCCGGTCTCGGCGCCGACACCGTTTATGGCGGTGGCGGTGACGACTGGGCCGACGGCGGCGACGGCGACGATCAGCTGTTCGGCGGCATCGGCGCCGACACCCTGGACGGCGGCGGCGGTATCGATACGCTGCATGGCGGCGACGGCAACGATATCGTCCTCGGCGCCACCGGCGCCGATGTGATCTTCGGCGACGCCGGCGACGACGAACTCACCGGCGGCGACGGAGCGGACACCATCGACGGCGGTGCCGGCATGGATACGGTCTGGGGCGGCGCCGGCAGGGACGTCGTGTTCGGCGGCGGCGACAACGACTTCCTCTACGGCGGGGATGCCGCCGATACCCTCGACGGCGAACTCGGCAACGATGTCCTCTACGGCAACGAAGGCAACGAAGGCAACGAAGGCAACGATATCCTGGTCGGTGCCGAGGGCAAGGATACGTTGTTCGGCGGCACCGGAGACGACGCGCTGTTCGGTCTCGAAGGCGCCGATGTCCTCGACGGCAGCGATGGCGACGACCGGCTCTACGGCGGTGGCGGCGGCGACACCCTGATCGGCGGCGCCGGCAACGATTCGCTGCAGGGTGAAGGCGGTGCCGACCGGATCATCGGTGGTGCCGGAGTAGATTTCATGATCGGCGGCGGCGGTAGCGATAGCTTCGTCTTCGATTTGAGTGCGGCTGTGCCGGAATCCGGCATCAGCGCCGGCAACCGCGATATCATCAAGAACTTCGAGGCCGACAACGCGACCGGCGCTTCGGATACCATCGAATTCACCGGTGTCTCGTCGTTCTCATATGTCGGTGACGAGACCCACGATTTCACCGGCGACGGTGCATCTGGCCGCTACAACACCCAGACCAAGCTGCTCGAGATCGACGCGGACGGCGATTTCGCCGTCGACATGGAGATCGACCTGCAAAACGTCGACGCCGCCTATCTCGACGACTCCGACTTCACGGTCAGCTAAGAAAAGACGCGCTAGAGCAGCCCGCCCTCGCTATTGTTGCTGCCGAAGTCGTCGTCGGTGACGAACAGGTCCTCGACGAAATTGAGCTGATTGCGCAAGCCCTGGCGCTCGCGCAGTTTCTGTTGCGCGCCTTCGGGGAAGTCCGTGAACATGATCACCTTTTTCTCCATGAGGATGGCGATCAAATCCTCGAGCACGCGGGCCAATGCCAAGTCGGACATCAGCCATTCGTCGGCGACCACGCCCGCTTGCGGCAGATTGCGCTGGACGAAGCCGGTCAGGGCCGGGTCGTCGGGTTCGACCTCCTCGGTGCCTTCGATATGCTCCTCGTAAACCGCGAGGATTGTCCCTTCGCTGTCGCGGTGGACATAGGGCATTTTCTGTCTCCGCCGTGATTTGCCCACAATCTTAAACGACACGGACGGGTGTGGGTAGGCCGATCTACGGCCTTGCCGACCGCTTTTAGGACTTCCTTCATTATTGCCGGTTAAACTGCAAGGGCTGAAACCGCATTCCCGAGGTATGTCATGTCCCGCCGTATCGTTTGGTTCGTCGTCGTTGCCGCTGCGCTCGCATCGTCGGCACCGCTCGGTGCCGATACGACAAGGCCCAATACAACAAGGCCCAATTGGTTCAAGGCCCTCGACACCGATGCCAGCGGTGCCGTCACGCTGAGCGAACTTCATCATGCCCGCTGGCCGCGCTTCGCTCGCCTCGACGCCAACCGCGACGGCTATCTCGACCGCACCGAGTTGGCGGGCAGCCCGCAATGGCTCCAGCGCTTCGAGTGGTACGATATCGACCGTGACGGCCGCATTTCGATCGGCGAATACGAGGCCAAAGGACAGTCGCGCTTCGTATTGATGGACCGCGACGGCGACGGCCGCGTCACCCTCGACGAAATGAACGCCATGGACAAGGCGCAAAACGGACCGGTCGCCGCACGCACGCGCGGGTGAGCAAGCGCCACCGTCCCTCCATCCCGAACCTCGTCGCCCATTGGGCACTCGCGATTCTGTTGCTAATGGCGGCCTGCGCGCCGGTGCCTCCGGCTGAAAACAGTGCACAGAAAGGCCCGGTTACGCTGGCGACGCGCCTTACCGCCGCCGGAATTGCCGGCGCCGACGTCGGTTATCTGGTGAGCGACCTCGACAGCGGCGAAGTGATCGCCGCCGCCGCGCCCGACGATCTCTTCATTCCCGCATCCACGGTCAAGGTGGTGACCGCTCTCGCCGCCCTTGAGGTTCTCGGCCCCGGACATCGCTTCCAGACCACCGTCTTCGCCGACGGCCATATGGCCGCGGACGGTGTGCTCGACGGCAACCTCTGGCTCAGGGGCGGCGGCGACCCGCTGCTATCCGTGCAGGACCTCCTCGCTCTCGCCCAGCAGCTCCGCGACGGCGGCTTGAAGAAAGTCCGTGGCCGTTTCCTTTACGACGAGAGCGCATTGGTACCGAGCGTCAACGTCGACGCGGCACAGCCGGCGTGGGCCTCCTACAACGTTCCGCTGTCCGCGCTCAGCCTTGATTTCAACCGCGTCGATCTGCATTGGCGAGCGAAACCACCTTCGGGCGTCGAGCTCTCGCTGACCCCGTCACTCGGCAGCGCACCGCCTCTTGCCAGCCGCCGGCCGCTCGACGGTGGCGTGCCGTTCGTCGCCGACGACGACGCAACGGCTTGGCGGGCCGACCTGACGCAACTCACCGGAGAGATCGGCCGCGAAGCCGTGGCGGTCCGAAATCCCGCCAAAAGGACGGCGGCGGTCTTCCGTGCCCTCGCCAATGGCCTAGGCATCGCCTTGCCCGAACCACTTGCCGGGGAAACGTCGCCGGGTGCCCGGCCGGTGGCGGCACTGCTCAGCGCGCCCCTGATCGACACGCTGCGTCCCGCATTCCGGTATTCCAACAACCTCGTCAGCGAACTGATCGGGCGCGCCGCAAGCCGGCGCCTTTCCGGCAATTCGCTGGATACGGCCGGGTCGGCAGAAGCCGTCGCCAAATGGCTCATCGGCCGCGTCGGCAGCGTCGATTGGACGAACGCCCCG
>JAYOXJ010000152.1:1731-3206 GCA_038152725.1 Rhodospirillaceae bacterium | reverse complement strand
ACCACTCCGGCCTCAGCGCCGAAAGCCGCATCTCGCCCCGGCAGATGAACGCGGTGATGGCCGCCGCCCTGAAGGCACGCTACGGCGGCTGGGGCGTCGCCGCGTTGCTGCCGGCAGGCGGCTGGGACCGTGCCCTCGCTGGCATGTTCACCGAACCACGCTTCAATGGCCGGGTTTGGGCTAAGTCCGGCACCATGCACTACACCAAGGGCATGACCGGCCTCCTGTTCACGGTTGACGGCCGGCGGCTAGCCTTCGCTCTCTACATCACCGACTTTGCTCGCCGCCAGGCCTACGACCTAGATCCCGAACGCCACCGTCCAGCCGGCCAGGCGGCGGCGCGGGTCTGGATCACTAGGGCGGAAGGCGTTATGGAAGATCTGATCGGCGCGTGGATTGCCGCCGAGTAATCGTCAGCCAAACGGTTTTCCATGCGCATAGTCACCTACAATATCCAATACGGCACCGGTAAGGACGGTCGCGTCGATCTCGGGCGCATCGCCGCCGACATCGGCGAAGCCGATGTCATCGCGATGCAGGAGGTGGAGCGATATTTCTCAAGTACCGGCGATACGGATCAGGCGGCGGAACTGGCGGCACTATTCCCCGAGCACTACTGGATTTACGGGGCCGGCGTCGACATGGACGCAGCGACACCCAAGGCGCGCGGGCGCCGGCGCCAGTTCGGCAACATGCTGCTCGCGCGCTGGCCTATCTTGTCTTCGAGAAACCACCTGCTGCCCAAGATCGCCTACGTGGATCACCTCGCTTTGCAGCGCTCGGCACTGGAGGGTGTTGTCGAAACGCCTTCGGGCGCCATGCGGTTCTACAGCGTACATCTAGGACACGTCGGCGCGGCGGAACGCGCCCGGCAGATCGCCACCTTGATGGCCATCGTCTTCGACAGCCCCAACACGGGCGGCGTCGTTTCCGGTAGCAAGGCGTCCAAGCATTGGACCGCCGATCAGACGTTGCCGCCGATGCCGAAGCCGGCAGTGCTGCTCGGCGATTTCAACCTGTCGCCGCTCGACAGCGAATATGAACAACTGGTCGGCGGCAACAGCGCCAAGCACGGCCGTCTCACCACGACGCGGCATCTGATCGACGCCTGGACCGCAGCCGGCCACGCGCCGCTCGATGGCCACACGTGCTATGAACACCTCAGTGAGGCGCCGCGCATCGACTATGCTTACCTGACGCCGGACCTGGGGCAACGAATCTCAGCAATTTCGGTCGGCGCCGACGCCCAGGGCTCGGATCACCAGCCGCTCTATCTTGATCTCGTATAGAAAAAGGCCGGGCCCGTTTCGGGGCCCGGCTCAGTCTCAGGGAGAGACCCTCAAGAACATCCGGAGGGAGGATTCTAGGGCGGCGAAACTAGTTGCGGGTCGCCATCATTTCGTCGGCGGCCTTCATAACCTTGGAATTCATCTCGTAGGCGCGGCTCGCCCGGATCAGGTTGGATAGTTCCTCGA
>JAYOXJ010000152.1:0-1721 GCA_038152725.1 Rhodospirillaceae bacterium | reverse complement strand
AAGACCGAGAGGCCGAAATCATGTTGACCATCTCCTCGACCGGGTTGACGTTGGAACTCTCAACGAAGCCCTGCTGCACCGTGCCAACGCCGTTCAGCCCAGGCGTGCCGGCGGTCGCCGCACCGGAAGCCGTGGTGGCAATGAACATATTGTTACCAACGGCCTTGAGACCGCCTGGGTTGGGGAACTGCGCGAGCAGGATGGCGCCGACGTTGGCCTGGGTGCCGCCCTGTTCGACCAGCACCTCGCCGGTCGAGTTGACTGTGATCTTGTTTGCGCCCGCCGGGACGGCGATGTTGGGTTGCACCGGAAACCCGTCGTGGGTGACCAGGGCGCCGGCCTCGTTCAGCTGGAACGTGCCGTCGCGAGTGTATGCGGTTTCGCCGTTCGGCAACTGAATCTGGAAATAGCCCTCGCCTTGAATGGCCATGTCGAAGGTGTTGCCGGTCTGCTTCAGGACGCCCTGCTCATGCACGCGGTAGACGTCGCCGACCTTGACGCCGAGGCCTGTATGGACACCGGCCGGCACCGTCTCTCCAGCGCTGGAGCCGGCCTTGGGCCGGCGGACGAGGTGAGGGTAGAGCAGTGAATTGAATTCGGTCCGCCGCCGCTCGTAGCCGGTCGTGTTGACGTTAGCGAGGTTGTTGGCCACCACCTCGGTGCGGTGCTGCTGGGCGAGCATGCCCGAGGCGGCGATGGATAATGCTCTCATTTTCCCGTTCCTTTATCGTTCAGGCGGTCACCGATAGGCATGGGCCACCTTTGTCTGGCATTTAATAAGCATGTGCCGTGCCAAAGACAGATTATTGTTTTTCAATGAGTTAACATGATGGACGGAAGCATTTTCGCCGCTATGTGGCGCCAATGGGCAGGATTTGCCGCCTCATGTTTTCCGCCCTTTCACGGAGATCGGCTATAGTCGGCGAAACACGCGGGAGGAGCCCCATGTTCACACGCCATAAGCCCGGGACGGTGGCACCGCCGTCCTCCAAGTTCTGCCATGCCGTCAGTGTCGAGGACGCAAAACGCTGGCTTCACCTATCCGGCCAGGTCGGCGCCACACCGGACGGCAAGTGCGCTGGCGGCGCCGAAGCGCAAATGGAGCAATGCTGGCAGAATATCCTGAACATCCTGGCCGATGCCGAAATGGGCCGCGACAATCTGGTCAAGGTCACCGCCTACATCACGGACGCCGGTCTGGTTCCGGTCTACCGCCAAGTCCGCGATCGCGTTCTGGACGGCTACGAGTGCGCTTCCACGTTGGTCGTGGTCAGCGCACTCGCCAATCCGGACTGGGTGGTCGAAATCGAGGCCGTCGGCGCTGCTCAATAGCCGAGCGGCACGTCGACCAGCACCACTTCTGTCTCGCCCGTGGGCGCGGCGATGGTAACGGCGCCCTCGGAGGTAATGGCGGCACCGGCACGGGCGGGCACCTCGTTGCCGTTTACCAGTGCCGTCCCTTCCGCCACCACCAGATAGGCGGCGCGGCCAGGTTCCACGGTGTGGCTGACGCTGCCGCCCTTCTCGATACGGCCGCCGAGCACGGCGGCGTCCTGATGGATCATCAGCGCATCGTTATCGTCCTCGCGCCCCGACGCCAGCACCGGGAGTTGGCCGGTGACCGGCGCCTTCGGGAACTTGCGCGCGTCCCAGCGCGGCTCATGGCCCCTCTTGTCGATCTGAATCCAGATCTGGAACAGCACCGTCGGCTCGTCCTCCTC
>JAYOXJ010000151.1:7682-8475 GCA_038152725.1 Rhodospirillaceae bacterium | reverse complement strand
TGCCGGTACGCTGCACCAGGCCCTTGTAGACCTCGGCCAGCAGGTCGTCCGGGCGCACGCCCGAAAGCCCGCCACCGAACTTGCCGATGGCGCTGCGAACGCCGTCAACGATGACAACTTCTCTCATCTCTCTAATTCCTCTCGGCTGGAAAGCGTTTGTTTATTGGTTCAGTCGCTGTACCGGAGCCACCGGCGCGCCGCCGCGCGGCGGCGGGGTTTGCGGTTGCGCCGGGCCGCGCGGTGACACCGGAACGGTGACGTTGGCGCCGCTGATGGTGCCACATTGAATGGCACTGGCAAGTACCCGTTCGGCGGTGGCGTAGGTCAGGATCGAGGTCGGCGCGCGCACCGCCGTTACTTCCTGCCAGCCGTATTGGGTGAGCGATTCGCGGTAGAAGTCGAACAGCGCGTTGGCGTTGCTCGAAGACGACAGCGACAACTGGCCATACCAGGGCTTGGTGCCGAACACCAACGTCTTCTCGGTATTGATCTTTGTGCCGGATGGGATCGGAATGTCGGGGAACTGGCCGAAACCGGTCATTGCCTTGCGTCCGGTCTGGTCGCCGCCGCTTTCCGGCGTGGACAGGATCGGGGCCGTTTCGCAGCCGGTCATCAGCACGATGGAAAGCGCCATCGCGCACGGCCGTATTCTACCTATCCCCTTGAATCTCATGCCGATGCAGCCTCCGCGATTGGATACGTCTGGTATCGACTTATACCACCCGAGCTTGCCGCGAGTCACCCGTCACGGTCCGCCGCGCGCATGGGTTTTCCTGGCGCCCCGGATCGACTA
>JAYOXJ010000151.1:0-7672 GCA_038152725.1 Rhodospirillaceae bacterium | reverse complement strand
ATGTTGCGGTGCCAAACGAGGGGAAGGGACCGGCGTTTCAAATGCCCCAGCCGAACTCGACCATGCGGCGACGCGTGCTCGTCGCCATCACCGGTGCCAGTGGCGCCGCTTATGGCGTGCGCCTGCTCGAAATGCTCAAGGATCGAGACGACGTCGAGACCCATGCCGTCGTCTCCAAGTCGGGCGGGTTGACGCTCGCAGCCGAAATGGGCCGTGGCGTGGCCGAGGTCGAGGCGCTCGCCGATGTCGCCCATCTCGCAGCCAACGTCGGCGCGGCGCCGGCGTCGGGCTCGTTCCGGCTAGACGCGATGATTGTCGCACCGTGTTCGATCAAGACCGCGTCCAACATCGCCTACGGCAACACCGCCGATCTCATCACCCGCGCCGCCGACGTCATGCTCAAGGAGCGCCGCACCCTGGTGCTGGCGGTGCGCGAGACGCCGCTGCACGCCGGCCATCTGGAAACGCTGCAGCGGCTCGCGACTCTGGGGGCCGTGATCTTTCCGCCGGTGCCGGCGTTCTATCATCAGCCGGCCGCGGTCAGCGACATCGTCGATCACACCTGCATGCGCCTGCTCGACCAGATCGGCGTGCATGTGGAAAAGGCGCCGCGTTGGGGCGAGGCCGGCGGCGTGCGCCCGATCGGCAGCGGCGAAGCGAGTTAGACACCAAAGCGGAGCCACCATGAGCGGACGCGGCCTATTCGACAAGATCTGGGACCAGCACGTCGTCGCCGAACTCGGCGGCGGCATGACGCTTTTGCACATGGACCGTGTCCTGCTGCACGACCTGAGCGGCTACCGCGCTTTGCGGCTGTTGGACGAGCAGGGCGAGCGCATCGCCAATCCGGCGATGGCACTCGGTTGTCCCGACCACACCGCCGGCAGCCGCCCCGGCGAGGAAACCAGCGGCGCCGCCTACGCCCGGGTCGGGCCCGAGTTCCGCAAGCTCTGCGAACGCAACGGCATTCCCTACCATCACACCGACAGCGGCGGGTTCGGCATCTTGCACGTGATCGGACCGGAACTCGGCGTCACCCTGCCGGGCGCCACGCTGGTTTGCGGCGACAGCCACACCTGTACGCACGGCGGCCTCGGCGCGCTCGCCTGGGGCATTGGGTCGAGCGAACTGGTGCACGTGCTCTCGACCCAGACCATCATGCAGAAAAAGCCGAAGCGCATGCGCATCGACTTCGAAGGCCCACTGCCGTTCGGCGTCACCGCGAAGGACATGATCCTGCACGTGATCGGCCGAGAGGGCACCGCGGCGGGCGACGGCTATGCGGTCGAATACGCCGGTTCCGCCATCCGCGCCATGGAGATCGAGGGACGCATGACCATCTGCAATCTCTCCATCGAGATGGGCGCCAAAGTCGGCATGGTCGCCGCCGACGACAAGACCTTTGCCTATCTGGAAGGCCGCGCCTATGCCCCCAAGGGCGGCGACTGGGACATGGCAGTGGCGCATTGGCGCTCGCTCGCCGGCGACGAGGACGCCGCCTTCGACCGCGAGGTGCATGTCGACGTCGCTGAGATCGGCCCGCAGGTCACCTGGGGAACCAGCCCGGAACACGTCATCGCCATCGACCAGCCGGTGCCCGACCCGGCCCAGGCCCCGGACGACGACAAACGCGAGGCCTGGCGTGCCGCGCTCGACTACATTGGGCTCGCGCCCGGCAAGCCGATCGACGGCACGCCGGTCGATCAGGTGTTCATCGGGTCCTGCACCAACAGCCGCATCACCGATCTCCGCGCCGCCGCGGAAGTGGTCAAGGGCCGCCATGTCGCGCCGGGCGTGGTTGCCTGGGCGGTGCCGGGCTCTGCGGCGGTCAAGGCGGAGGCCGAGGCGGAAGGGCTCGACAAGGTGTTCGTCGCCGCCGGCTTCGAGTGGCGCTCGCCGAGCTGTTCCATGTGCGTCGGCGCCAACGGCGATATCCTGAAGCCGGGCCAGCGCTCGATCTCGACGTCGAACCGCAATTTCGTCGGCCGCCAGGGGCCGGGCGTGCGCACCCATCTGGCGAGCCCAAGCATGGCCGCCGCCGCAGCCGTCACCGGCACGATCACCGACGTGCGCAAGCTGGGAGCGTAAGATCATGCAACCGTTTAAAACGCTCACCGGCATCGCCGCGCCGCTCTACAAGCCGAATATCAACACAGACATCATCATTCCGATGCAGTTTCTCGTCGGCACGCCGCGCGAAAGCATGGGCGGCAACGCCTTCGCACCGTGGCGCTATGTCAATCCGGGCGACGCGGACCGCACAGAGAACCCCGACTTCGTGCTCAACAAGGAACCGTTTCGCGAGGCCACCATCCTGATCGCCGGGCCCAACTTCGCCTGCGGCTCGTCGCGCGAGGGTGCGGTCTGGGCGCTTGCCGGGTTCGGGTTCCGGGCCGTCATCGCGCCCAGCTTCGGCGGCATCTTCGCCAACAACTGTTTTCAGTCCGGCGTGCTGCCGGTGGTGCTGCCCGAGGAAATCGTCGCTGCATTCATTCGCCAGGCGGAAGCGGCGCCGCATACGGCGCGCTTCACCATCGATCTCGAAACCTGCCAAGTCGTTCCCCCGCAGGGTGAACCGGTCAAGTTCGAGATCGAGGCGTTCCGGCGCACGGCATTGCTGGAAGGCTTGGACGATTTGGGTCTGATCCGGCGGCGGCAGGCCGACATCGACGCCTATCAGGCGGCCGATCGGTCGGCGCGGCCCTGGATTTACGGCACGAACCTGCAATGAGCGACGGAGCACCCGCAGCGGCCACCGTGGACGGATTTTTCCGCCATCTCGCGGACGGGCTGCCGCAGGGGCTCCTGGTGCATCGCGGCGGCCGGCCGCTCTATGCCAATCCCGCCGCCGCGCGTGTTTTCGGTTTCGCCGATCCCGACGCCTTGATTGCAACCGGTTCGCTGGAAACCTTGTTGCCGGCGATCGGCAGCGGCTGGCAATCCGATACGACGACCCGGCGGGTCGCCGCCAGGCGCCGGGACGGCACGCCGATCCTGATCGACCTGCGCGCCGGTGCGGTCGATTGGGCCGACGGCGGCGCCGAGGCGCTGACCATCGTCGACGTCACCCAACGTGAGACCAGCGATGCCGCCCTCCGTGACAGCGAGGCGTCCTACCGGCGCCTGTTCGAGAATATCCCGGACGGCGTATTCCGGATCACCGAGGACCGCCAACTGCTGGAGGGCAACCCGGCGCTGTTGAAGATGCTGGGGTTCGACAGCCTGGATGAATTGCGCACGGCGCTCGCCCAGCCCGACCATTGCACCTTCGTCGACCCCGACGGCTGGGACAGGGTGGTGGCCGAGTTGAAGAACAGTGGACAGGTACGCGATCAACAGGCGCAATGGCGCTGCCGCGATGGCGAGGTCATCTGGGTCATGCTCAACATGACCGTGGCGCCAGGGGCAGGCGGCAGCGAATTGGTGTTCGAAGGCAATGCGGTCGAAATCACGGAACAGCGCAACGCACAGCTTTCGCTTATCCATGCCAAGGAGGCGGCCGAACTGGCCAACCGCGCCAAGAGCGAATTCCTCGCCCACATGTCGCACGAACTCCGGACGCCGTTGAACTGCGTCATCGGTTTCTCGCAGATCCTGATGAATGAGATGTTCGGCCCGCTGGGCCGCGACAGCTACCGCGAATACGCGCACGACATCAACACCGCCGGCAATCACCTGCTCGGTCTGATCAGCGATATCCTCGACATCTCCAAGATCGAGGCGGGCGAGTTGGAAATCTTCGATGCGCCGGTCGACGTCGGCGGCCTGCTGGTCAATTGCCTGACCATGATGCGCGACCGCGCCGACGCCGCCGGTATCACCGTCGGCGTCGAGTTCGACCACGACCTGCCGGAACTTCTTGCCGACGAATTGCGCCTGAAGCAGATCGTGCTGAATTTGCTGTCCAATGCGATCAAGTTTACGCCGGCGGCGGGGCGCGTGCGCGTCAGCGCTTTCGTCGGCGACGACGGCGGAATGGTGATTGTGGTCGCCGATACCGGTGTCGGCATCGCGCCGGAAGACCTGGAGCGGGTGCTGGCGCCGTTCGAACAGGTGCGCTCGGCGACGACCCTGACCCACGAGGGCACCGGGCTCGGACTCTATCTCGCGAAGACCCTGGCCGAGATGCATGACGGCTGCATCGAGATCGAAAGCGAGCTTGGCAAGGGCACGACGGTGAGCGTGCATTTACCGCCGGCACGCACGTTGGATACGCCGGTAAACTCGGGCCGGCGCACGGCGACGCGCCAGGCCGTCGACTAGGCGAGCGCCCGGACGAAGCCCGCCAGCAGTTCCGCCAGCTTGTCGTTATCGACCCAGCGTGCGACCACGACCATGTCCTGGTCCGGCGCGATCCAGATGATGTTGGTGCCGGCGCCGACGGCGGCGTAGGAATTCTCCGGCGTGCCGGGCCAGTGGCTGCTGTGGGCGTTGAGCCACCAGAGGAAGCCGTAGTTGTCGCGGATCGGGCAGGGCTTACGCAGTTCGTCGCACCAGCCTTCCGGCACGATGCGCTTGTCGCCCCACTTGCCGTCGCGGTGGATCATCAGGCCGAAGCGGGCATGGTCGTAGCTGGAGATGTGTATGCCGCCGCCCCAGTGCGTGCCGCCAGGCACCGAGAACATACGTTTGCCTTCGATCTCGACCTCGGCGTTGACGTAAGGGTGCCAAGACCACGTGTCACTGGCGCCGATCGGGTCCATGACGCGTTCCTTCAGTACGTCTGGTAGCGGGCGCTTGAAGGCGTGCAGGAGCGAGAGGCCGAGCACGTTGACGCGGACGTCGTTGTATTCCCAGAAGCCGCCGGGTTCTTTCAGTTCGCGCAACTGGCCCTTCTTGCTGTTGTCGGAGCCGGCACCGACCTCGCGGAAATGGTCGACCTGATCGGGCTTGTCGAACAGCGTGCCTTGCCATTCGCTGGTCTGATGCAGCAGGTGGCGCCAGGTGATCTTGCTGTTGTGCACGGAGGCGAACTCGCCGGTCTTGACGGTGTCCGCAACCGGCGCATCGACGCCTTCGATGAGGCCGTCGCCGACGGCGATGCCGGCGAGGATGGAGAAGTAGCTCTTGGCGATGGAGAACGTCATGTCGACGCGTTCCGGCTCGCCCCAGGTGGTGGCGATCTTGCCGCCGCGCACGACCAGGCCGGACGGCCCGCCACGCGGCTTGAATGGGCCGAGCGCCTTGTTCCATGGCTCGGGCTCGATCTCGGTCAGGCCCGGGACCTTGCCGGCGTCGTCTAGGTCGCGCGGCCAGCCGGTCTCATGGGCGAGGGCGAAATCGACCGCGTCCTTGAGGCGCGTCGCGTCGAAGCCGGCCTCGGCCGGGGCCGCGCACTGCCAGTCGTCGCCGGCGCCTGGAAAATAGCTCATGGATTCCCTCCTGTTTTTTCGGATCCCATACGATCCCATTCGAGCACTACTTTCAACCGCGCGCGCTCGGCCTCGCGGATGTGATGGCGTGCCGTCGCCTCGGCTTCCGCCGCGTCGCCAGCCTCGATGGCGGCGAGCAGGTTGCGATGTTCGGACAGGGCCGCCGCCAGGCGGTCGAGCAGCGCGTAGGTGGTGCTCGGCAACAGTGCCATGGAATCGCCCAGGGCATGCAGCGCCTTCAAAAGATAGCGGTTGTGCGCCGCCGCATAGATGCCCTGGTGGAACTGGCGGTTGAGATCGGCGAGATGCGCCGCATCGGTTTCACCGGCCGAGGCGTCGAGGACGTCCTTCAGCGCCGACAACTGCGACGGTGCGGCATGGCGCGCGGCGAGTGCCGCGGCCGCACCTTCGAGCACGCCGCGCATGGCATAGAGCTCGACCAGTTGCTGCTGGTCGAGCTTGGCGACGACGACGCCGCGCCAGGGCTCCATGGTCAAGAGGCCGTCGGCCTGCAATTGCCGGAAGGCTTCGCGCACCGGCGTGCGGCTGACGCCGAGCGTGGCCGCCACCTCGGTCTCGCGCATGCGCGTCCCCGGCGGGTAGCGCCCGTCGCGGATGGCGGCGCGGAGCGCATCCAGCACCTGCGCCGCACGTGATTGCCGGCCGGTGCGGGTCGCTTTCGCTTTGTCGGTGGCGCCGGCCACGCGGAACGTTACCGGGTGGCGGCGGCGCCGGCGGCATCGCCGGCGGTACGTCCGAACACGGCGCCGGACATCAGCCCGGTGCCGCCCGGATAGTTGAAGTAGAAGAGCCCGCCGATCAACTCGCCGGCGGCATAGAGGCCCGGGATCGGCGCCAGATCGACATCCAGCACCTGGGCGGTGTCGGACTGCACGCGAAGCCCGCCGAAAGTGAAGGTGATGCCGCAGGTGACCTGATAAGCCTCGAACGGTCCCTCGTCGATGACGTTGGCCCAGTTCGATTTCGGTACGCTGAGCCCGCGCGTGCCGCGGCCGTCCTTGACGGTCGGGTCGAAGGCGACGTCGGTCATGACGGCGGCGTTGTAGGCCTTCATTTCGGCCAGGAAGCCCTGCTTGTCGACACCTTCGAGCTTGTCGGCCAGGTCTTCCAGGGTGTTGGCGGAGACCTTGGTGACCTCGCGGATGCGGTATTCGTCGCGCAGCATCTTGATGACCTTCTGGTCGAAGATCTGCCAGGCGAACTGGTCGGGCTGGTTCAAGATGACGTGGCCGTACTTGGCGTAGGTGTAGTTGCGGAAATCGGCACCCTCGTCGACGAAGCGCTTGCCGGTGGCATTGACCATGATGCCGAGCGGGTAGGAGTGCTTCTGGAAGTTGTCGCCGACCGCCAAGTCGCCGAACTCGGGCGCGTTGCGGTCCCAGCCGACGGCATGGCAGCCGGACCAGTTGCCGTAGGGCGCGGCGCCGATATCGAGCGCCATGCGGATGCCGTCGCCGGTGTTGAAGCGCGAACCGCGGACCTTGGCCAGATCCCAGCCCGGACCCAGGTAGCGGGTGCGCCACTCGTGGTTGGCCTCGAAGCCGCCGGCGGCGATGACCACCGACTTGGCGGCGACGTCGAAGATCTCGCCGCCGCGCTTCACCTTGACGCCCTTGACCGCATGGCCGTCGTAAATCAGCGACAGTACGCGGGTGCCGTATTCGATGCGGATGCCGGCCGCCTTGGCGAGCTTGGTCTCTTCCTCGATGATGCCGGGCCCGCCGCCCCAGAACTCGGTGCAGAGACCGCCCCAGAAGCGGAAGCGGCCATCGATCTTGAAGGCCTGGCGACCGTAGCTCGGTACGAAGCGCATGCCGCGGCCACGCAGCCACTTCATGGTCTCGAAACTGTTGCGCACGAGGCGTTCGCAAAGGTCGGCGTCGGTGCGGTACTGTGTGACACGGAACATGTCGTCGAAGAACTGGTCTTCGGTGTAGACGCCGAAATCGGTGGTGGCGATCTCCTCGTTGGAGAGATCGGGCATGATCTGGCGGACATCGTCGACGCCGTTATATGCGTAGCGTACGGCGCCGGCAGTGAAACGGCTGTTGCCGCCGCATTCGTCCTCCGGCGCGCGCTCGAACATGCACACGCTGGCGCCCCGTTCCTGGGCGGCGAAAGCGGCGCAGAAGGCGGCGTTGCCGGCGCCGATGACGATCACGTCGGCTTCGATTTTGCTCATTGGAGTCCCCCGTCGGAAAAACTTGTGTACAATTGTATACAAATTGTCACGGGCGCTTCATCGTGTCAAACTATCCGGACGACAGGGAGGAATGACC
>JAYOXJ010000150.1:0-8502 GCA_038152725.1 Rhodospirillaceae bacterium | reverse complement strand
GGTCAGCCACGACGCGCACCTGGTCGATCTGGTCGCAGACCGTCTGTGGCTGGTCGACGACGGCAAGTGCACCGCCTACGACGGCGACCTGTCCGACTACCGAGCCATGCTCACCGACGAGCGCCGGGCGCGCCGGCGCCAATCGCGCGATACGGCCGAGGCGCCAACTGAGTCGAGTGCCGCCGGGCGCAAGCAAGCTCGGCGCGACCGCGCTGAACAGCGCGCCGCCACCGCCGATCTCCGCAAGGAAGTACGCGACCACGAAAAGAAGATCGAGAAACTGGCGGCCGAGCGGGACGCGATCGAGCGGCGTCTTGCCGACCCGGAGGTCTACCAGGGGCCGACGTCAAAGCTGATGGAGTTGCAGCTGCGCCACGGCGAGGTCAAGGCGGAGCTCGTCAAGACCGAGGACGCCTGGCTGTTACTGAGCGAACGCCTGGACGCGGCCCAGTAGTCCGCGCCGCCACTTGCGCCGCTGCGCGTTCCAATCGAACTTGGCCTCTTCGGGCGCGGCCAGCAGCGAGCCGGCTTCGAAGGTTTGCAAGAACTTGACGAATTCGGCGCCGGGCAGCGGCTTCGAGATCAGGTAGCCCTGCGCCTCCTGGCAATCGATGGCGCGGAGATAGGCCAGTTGCTCCGCCGTCTCGACGCCCTCGGCGGTGACGTCCATGCCGAAGCTCTGTCCGAGCGTAGTCACTGCGTGCGCGATGGCGCCGCCGTTGACGCTCTGGCCGATGTCGTCGACGAAGGCCTTATCGATCTTGATGCGCTGGACGGGAAAGTTCTTGAGATAGCTCAGGCTCGAATAGCCGGTGCCGAAATCGTCGATGGCCAGGGAAATGCCCAAGCGTGCGATGCCGGCAAACACCTCCTGGGCGCGCTCGGCGTCGTTCATGGCCGCGGTTTCGGTGATTTCCAATTCGAGCAGGCCGGGTTCCAGCTTGGTCTCGAAAAGTGCCGCGGCGAGGTCATCCAGCAGCGCCGGGTGGCGGAACTGCACGGCGGAAAGGTTGACCGCCACCTTGAGCGGGCCAAGCCCGGCGTCGTTCCACGCCTTGGTGTCGCGGCAGGCCTTTTTCAGGACCCAGTCGCCGAGCGGCACGATCAAATGCGACGTCTCGGCGACGGGGATGAACTCGGCCGGCGAGACGAAGCCGTGGTTGGGGTCGATCCAGCGCACCAGCGCTTCCATGCCGGTGATGCAGCCGGTGGTGAGGTCGAACTTGGGCTGATAGTGCACATCGAGGCGTTCCTCCTCGATGGCGGCGCGCAGGTCGTGCTCGATGGCACGGCGGCGCTGAATGGTGTCGTTCATCTCGGTGACGAAGAAGCGGTAATCGTCACCGCTATCCGACTTGCAGCGGTCGAGCGCGATGTCGGCGTGGTGCAGAAGTTTGTCGGCGTCTTCGGAATCGTCCGGATACATGGCGATGCCGATGCTGGCCGCCGGCACGATTTCCCGGTCCTGCCAGGTGACCGGTTCACGCAACGCCGCGTTCAGCCGACGCGCCAATTGTGCCGAGCCGTCGGCATTTGAAGGTTCGGGCTGGATCACGGCGAACTCGTCGCCGCCCAGGCGGGCGAGCGTATCGGTATCGCGCAGGCACCTGTCCAGGCGCTGAGCGGTCGCCCGTAGCAGCGCGTCGCCGGCGGCGTGGCCGAGCGTCTCGTTGATCGCCTTGAAGTCGTCGAGGCCAATGATCAGCACGGCGGCAAGGCGCTTCTTGCGCCGTGCCAGCGCCAGCGTATGGGCGAGTTGCTGGAGAAACACGTGGCGCGTGGCGAGCCCGGTCAGCGGGTCCTCGTGCGCGCGGCGCTGGGCCTCCAAGGCGGCGACCTTGTGATGGGTGACGTCATGGAGATGCACCGTGGTCAGGTCACTGTCGCCGCCGGAGATCGCGACGATGTCGTAGACGCGTTCGCCGATCGAGATTTCGACACGGCCCTCGGCTTCGAGCGCCGTCTGCAGCCGCTGGCGCCAATTGTCGGGCAATGGCGAGCCCAGCGCCGCCGGCAGGGCCGCAAGCAGTTCGCTGGCGACGCGGTTGGCGTATTTGACCGTACCGTCCTTGTCGACGCGGAAGATGGGCTCGGGCGCGTTGACGACGGCACCGAGCAGCTGCGCCGTTTCCAGATCGACGGTGGCTGAGGCAGAATTTCTCGGTTCAGGCTTGTTCATGTATGGGTTTCCCGGCAACTTCCCGGCACCAATCCAGTGCGATCCCGATACTGCATCTAACCATAGTACGTATTTCTACGCCGTGATAGCGGTCACAGGATTGATTTCGCGGCAAAACTCCCGGGGTTGGGCTTGGCCCGCCGGTTCAACTATGATGGCCGGCGCCTACCCTCCGGACGAGAGCCCATGACCAGCACATTCACAGATGCCGTCGGCCAGCCCCACCAGACGGCGCCGGCGGCACGGATCGTGTCACTGGTGCCGAGCCTGACCGAGCTTCTATTCGATCTGAGGCTGGGCGCACGCCTGGTCGGTCGGACACGGTTTTGCGTCCATCCGGCACCGGTGGTAGGCAATATCGAGAGTGTCGGCGGCACCAAGGAAATCGACATGGAGAAGCTGCTGGCGCTTTCGCCGACCCATGTCTTGGTCAACGTCGACGAAAACCCCAAAGCCATGGCCGACGACATTGCCGCCCAAGGCATCGAGGTGGTGGCAACCCATCCGCTCACCGTCGCCGACAACCGCGCGCTCTACCGCCTGATCGGCGGCCTGTTCAGTGCCGGAGAAAAAGCCCGCGCGCTCGAAGCCGATTTCGATACCGCTTTGGAGAGGCTCGAACGCGACGCCCGGGACTGGCCGGAACGGCGCGCACTCTACCTGATCTGGCGCAAGCCCTGGATGACCGTGGCGCCCGACACCTACATCGCCGACATGCTCGCGCTGGCCCGCATGTCCACCTTCGACGCCGGCGGCGATCTGCGTTACCCGGAAATCGAACTGACCGACGGCCTGCTCGAGGCGGTCGATATGGTGCTGTTCTCGACCGAACCCTATCCGTTCAAGGAAAAGCACCTTGAGGCCTTTCGCGCCGAATTCCCCGCCCACGCCGCGAAGGCGCGGTTGATCGACGCCGAGATGGTATCTTGGTACGGCAGCCGCGCCGTCCAGGGCCTCGACTACATGCGCGCATTCGGCGCGGAGGCATGCCGGTGACGACCCCGGTCCGGTTCGCCCTCTTCTACAGCGCCATCTTCGCCATGATCGGCGTGATGATGCCATTCTGGCCGCTGTGGCTGAAATCGCAAGGGCTCGGCGCCGAGGAATTGGGCCTGGTGATGGCGCTCGGCATTGCCGTCAAGACATTGGCCAATCCGCTGGTTGCCGGCATCGCCGACAGACGCGGTGAAAGAAAGCGCATCATCGCGGTGCTGTCGGCCGCCGGTATCGCTGCATTCTCGTTGTTTCACTGGTCGCATGGGTTCTGGCCGATTCTGTTGGTGACGATGCTGTTCCATTCGGTCTGGTCGCCCAACATGCCGCTGATGGAATCGCTGGTCATGCAAACCGCCAAGCATGAGCCGATCGATTACGGCCGGGTGCGGCTGTGGGGCTCGATCACCTTCGTCATCGGCGCCTGGGGCATGGGCCAGGCGCTCGACGGCTCGTCTATCGATATCGTGCATTTGATCGTGCTGGCCCTCATCGCGGTCACCTTCCTCTCGGCGCTGGCACTCCCCGATACACGCATCGCCGCATCGGCTTCGACACGCCGGCCGATCCTGGAAGTCGCCACCGACCGCACCTTTCTCGCGTTCATCGCGGCAACGGCGCTGATCCAGGCGAGCCATGCCGTCTATTACACCTTCGGCACCATCCACTGGCAGTCCGTCGGCCACTCGGAAGGCGTGATCGGATTCCTGTGGGCTCTCGGCGTCATCGCCGAGGTCATCTTGTTCATCTGGGGCGACAAGCTCGTCCGGCGGGTCGGCGCGGCGCGGCTGATCGCGCTCGGCGGTATTGCCGGCCTGATCCGCTGGGCCGGCACCGGCATGACCGACGCATTGCCGGCGCTGCTGGTGCTGCAAATCCTCCACGCCTTCACCTTCGGGGCGACGCACTTGGGTGCCGTCCATTTCATCGCCCGGCGCATGGCGCCCGAGGTTTCGGCGACAGCGCAGAGCCTCTATGCCGCCGTGGTCATGGGCCTGGCGCTGGGTTTGGCGGCCTGGATGTCGGGAAGGCTCTATGCCGGCTGGGGCGCGGAGGCCTATCATGTCATGGCGGTGATGGCCGGCGTCGGCGCCGCCATCGCCATCGCGCTTAGGCGCCGGAACTGAACGGGAGACGATCATGGACCTGGAAACGTTCGCGGATTGGGTCGACACCATCGGCCTGCGGCCGTCGCTGACGGCGGCCCCGGAAAAACACCTCGCCTATCTGGCGCTCGGCCTCGCCGGCGAAGCCGGAGAGGCGGCGGAAGTGATCAAGAAGCACCTTCGCGACGGCCCGCTCGACAGAGACAAGCTTCGTCACGAACTCGGCGACATGCTGTTCTTCTGGGCCGGACTCTGCCGCCGCCTCGACATCGACATAACCGACGTGATGACGGAATCGAAAGCGCGCATCGATGGCAAGATCGCCAAAGCGAAGTTTAGCTAGGTGACATTGCAACCAGACGACGACCGCAACTCAACCACAAGCAATTCAAAAATCCTGCCGGCGGATCGTGTACCTCAGTTCACTCAACAGGCGTTTGCGGGGCCGATCCATCTACCAGATTGTTTTGCGAAATTGCACAGCCTGATCGCTCTTTGTACCGGCGTTCCATAGGTGTGCCAGTTTGAACTGCTTCCGCCTAACCGAAACAAGTTCCATGCCGCAAGGATCTGTTGTGGCTGCGCGTTAAAAGCCGCAAATCTATCCGCATCACGCTCACGCGCCACCGGGTGGATCCCGGTTGGAATTGATGCTTGAGTGCGACGTGGCCGTGCTCATGGACGCGAAAAAAGCCACATGCGAAAGCACCAATTTGAGCACAAATAACCGGGTTGTAGACGATCACGGCTCCGGTCGGAGAGGATGGATTCGGGAATACCGCCGCAATATCGCCGAAGTTCGGATTGGGCATTTCCGGAGTTGGGGTCTGGGCGAAAGCAAGAGTCGGAAACGCGACCGCCAGCAAGAACAATCTCAAACCTGTTTGAAGTTTCATGCGACTACTCATATCTATCTAAAATTGATAATTTATCATATAAACAATTATTAATATAACAACCGGATTTTGCATACGTCGGGCGCTATTCTGAAAATGCCCCATTAAGGCTTTCAGCGAAATCGCGGCCGCTGATTTAAGGCAGCGAGTTGGTGCAGTCGAAATTCCGGCTCCGCATGGCCGGGCTGGAAGCTGGGTGATCGCGAGGCCTTGGATTAGCCGGCCCGCTTCTCGATCGCAGAAAAGCGCCTAAGCAGGTTCTCGGCACGCTTGACCACCGGCACGTCGATCATCTTGCCGTCGACCGTGATCGCACCGGTGCCCTTGGCCGTCGCCTCTGCGTAGGCGGCGACGACGCGGCTCGCATGATCGACCTCACCGGCATCAGGTGTGAAGGCGGCGTTCAAAACCGGCACCACGCTCGGATGAATGCAGGCCGCACCCTCGAAACCGAAGCGGCGCGAACGC
The DNA here is from genome assembly GCA_038152725.1 of Rhodospirillaceae bacterium. GTDB lineage: Bacteria > Pseudomonadota > Alphaproteobacteria > Rhodospirillales > Casp-alpha2 > TMED8. Next base: position 2,860 of record JAYOXJ010000150.1, on the reverse strand, counting down.
TCGGCGACCGCGCGCACGGCGTCCAGATCGTTGTAGTCGGCGACGGTGCCCATGATGCCGAACGGCTGCAGGCCGCAGGCGCGCGCGACGATATTGATGTGCTGCTTCGGCATGGCGAGGGTATCGGAGTCCGGGACGATATGGAGATCGAGGGCGATATCCTCGCCGCCCAGCACCAGTGCGGCGGTGCGCGCATCCGCCTTGCCGATTTCCAGCGCCTGCACATAGGCCGCCGCCGTCTCGATCATGGCGACCAGCCGCACCGAGCCGGCCTTGATGCCGCGCGCCGCCTCAAGCCGCCCGACCTCGTCGGAGATGGCGCGGAGATATGCGGCGTCGCGCACCTTGGTGACGTAGATGCCGCGAACGCCCGGAACCACGGCGGCATCGAGATCGAGCATCGCCTCGCTTTCCGGCGAATTGATGCGCACCGTGGCGTCCGCGCCGGACTGGCTCACAGACGCCACGCTCTTGGCCAATTGCGCGCGGGCGGCAGGCCGTTCCTGGGCAGGCACGCTGTCCTCGAGATCGAGGATGATGGCGTCGGCGCCGCGCGTATGCGCCTTGGCGATGAAACGCGGATTGTTGGCCGGCACGTAGAGCTGCGAGCGCCAGACCAGTGGTTCCTCGGTCATATCACGCCTCCTTGTTTCAGCCGGGCGATGTCCTCGGCGGAGAAACCGGCGTCTTCGAGCACGGCCTCGGTATGCTCGCCAAGCTTCGGCGCCGGCCGGCGGAAGGTACCTGGCGTGGCCGAAAGCCTCGGGTGGATGTTGTGGTGGATGGCGCTGCCGGTCTCGTCGTCGGGAAGTTCGACCAGCACGCCTCGCCCCTGCACGTGCGGATCGGCGATGATGTCGCGCGCATCGTAGATCGGCGCACCGGTGACGCCGGCCTCGTTGAAGATGGCGAGCACCTCGTCGCGGTCGCGTTGGGCGATCCAGGCGGCGACGATATCGTTGACCTCGTCCCTGTTGGCGACGCGCGCCGCATTGGTGGCGAACTTGGGATCGGCGATCATGTCTTCGCGGCCGATGACGCGAAACAGGCGTTCGGCCATCGCCTGGATCGAGGCCGAGAGCGCAATGGCGCCCCCATCGCGGGTGACGTAGACGTCGCGCGGCGCGGAAGTGTTCGAGCGGTTGCCGACGCGCCGCTTGATCTTGCCGGTGAGCTTGTAGGTGTAGGCCTCGGGCCCCAATGTCGAGAGGATCGGCTCCAGCAAAGAGAGATCGACGACCTGGCCTCTGCCCTCCTTCAGTTCCACCTCGCGCAGTGCGACCATGGTGGCATAGGCGCCCTGCAGCCCGGCGATCATGTCGGCCAGGGCCAGCGGCGGCAGCAATGGCGGACGGTCCGGAAACCCGTTGCGGCTGGCGAAACCGGACATCGCCTCGACCAGCGAACCGAAGCCCGGGCGCTCGCGGTAGGGTCCGGATTGCCCGAAGCCCGATACCCGCACCATGACAAGCGCCGGATTGCGCGCATGCAATTCGGCTGGCCCGAGCCCCATTTCCTCCATGCGGCCGGGACGGAAGTTCTCGACCAGCACATCGGCGCCTTCTACCAGCTTGAGCAATACGTCCTTGAGGCCGTCGGCGCGGAAGTCGACGGCCATGGAGCGCTTGTTGCGGCAATAGACCTTCCAGAACGCCTCGATGCCGTTCTCGGTCCAGGCGCGCAGCGGATCGCCTTTGCCCTTGGGTTCGATCTTGATGACCTGGGCGCCCATGTCGGCCAGTTGCAGGGTGAGCATGTTGCCGGCGACCAGTCGGGTGAGATCGAGCACCCGAATGCCGGCGAGCGGTCCTTTTGCGGTTTCGTCGAATTGCAGCATGGTGCCTCCCCAACGGATTGACCATCGGGCAAGGCGGGCGGCTTTTCAAGCCCGTCCCGGTCTTGATGTGGAGCCCGGGTTATGAAAGGTTCGGGGCCTTCGACGACGGCGGGAGGTGGCGATGTCGGACTTGGACCTGGAAGGCAAGGTGGCGCTGGTCACCGGCGGTAGCCGCGGTATCGGCCGCGCCATTTCGCTGGCACTGGCGGAACGCGGCGCCAGCGTGGCGATCTGCGGGCGCACGCGCGAGAGCCTGGCGGAAACGGCGTCGGACATCAGCAGCATCGGCGTGCATGCCTGGGCGTTCCAGGCCGACGTCAGCAAGCCCGAAGACATCGAGAAACTGGTAAAGGACACCGCCAAGGCGGCCGAACGCATCGACATCCTGGTCAACAACGCGGTGACCTCGACCTCGGCGCGTTTCGACGAACTCACCGACGACGAGTTCCGCTACCACATCGACGTCAAGCTGATGGCCTATATCCGCGCAGCGCGGCTGGTGCTACCGCACCTGAAGCGCCAGGGCGGCGGGCGTATCGTCAACATCGGCGGCATGACCGCGCGCGTCGTCGCGCCCTTGCGCATGACCAACGGCGTCGTCAACGCCGGCGTCGCCAACTTCACCAAGCAGTTCGCGGGTTACGCCGCACAGTTCGGCGTCACCGTCAACTGCGTGCATCCCGGCTACACGGTGACCGACCGGGTCATGCAGATCTTCGAACGCGAGGCTGCGGAAACCGGCACCGATGTCGACGCGGTCATGGCGAAGCGCACCGAGGACATCCCCATGGGACGGCTGATCCAGCCCGAAGACATCGCCGCCGCAGTCATGTTCTTCTGCTCGGGCCAAGCGGAAATGATCACCGGTCAGTCTATCGCCGTCGACGGCGGCTCCGGCGAGGCGGTGATTTACTGAGGCCGTTAACATCAACGTGATGCGGCCCCGGCACCTGGCGCCGGTATAATGGTTGGGGCTGAAGTAGGTAACGGTTAGTGTTTGACCTGTTTATACCATGATTTTAG
>JAYOXJ010000149.1:0-8520 GCA_038152725.1 Rhodospirillaceae bacterium | reverse complement strand
GCCGGTCTGGTTCATGATCGTGCCGGCGATGATGGCGATCACCACCGCGGCGATGGTCCCCATCCAAAACGACTTCCAGCGTTCACCCATGTTCGCTCTCCTATTCCGCCGCCTGGGTGGAGGCGCCCGATCCGGCTTTTTCCTCCATATCCTTGACCCAGAGATTGTGGTGTTCCTTGGCCCAGTTGACATCGACTTGGCCGGTGCCGACGGCATCGAACGCCCCCTCCATACCGAGTGAGCCGATATAGATATGGCCGATGATGATACTAATCATCACCAGCGAGACGATCCCGTGCCACATGATCGAGTATTGCGTCTCCTGCAGCGGCGTCAGCTCAGTCGGAAAATTAAAACCGAGAGCGTTAAGCATCTTGAAGGTGCCCGCAAAAATTTGGATCTCAAACGGAAATTGCAGCGAAAGCCCAGAAGCCGCCAGCGAGATGCCACCTACCATCACAGACCAGAATATAAGCTTTTGGCCCGCGTTGAAACGCCGCGCAGGCGGATGAGTGCCCTTGGTGAATAGGCCGCCGGCAACCATCAGCCACTTCAGGTCTACTAGAGTTGGGACATTATCCTTCACCCAAGACACAAACATCAGCAAGAGGCCGATGATGAACGCCCAGGCAATCCAATGGTGCGCGTATTTTCCGAATAATGTAAGCGAGGCAAAGGCCTCTTTACCTATGATCGGGAGAAGGAAATACTTACCGTAAAGCATATTCAAGCCTGACAGTGCCAATACCACGAAGCTCGAAGCAGTCATCCAGTGGACGAAGCGCTCAAAAGCATTGAAGCGCTCGATGGTACAGCCCGAGAGCCCAGAATCGACGCGGATGCGCCCCCGCAGCAGGAAGAACAGCACCAGCACGATAAGAACCGCCAATAGCGCCCAGCCGCCGTATTCGGACATCGGCCCGTTACGGAAGGCGCGGAACTCGTCGCCGTCCGACTGCACTAATTGCGCTGCCTTCTTGTCCGGGATCGAGACCGAGCCACGTATGCCCTTACGGACGGCACGCCACATCTCGGCGTCGCTGGCATTGCCGGCAAAATTTCCGGGCACGTTGCCAGATGTCTGTGCCGCGGCCGTCGCGGGCCCGAGCGCCGGACCGTCGGGCGACGATACGTTGGTTGTAAAAACCACGAGAACTGTTAGCGCCAGGAACCTGGCGATTTCGCGAACGTATTTTCCGATCATATTCAGTTCCTTTTTCCGGGCGTTGCCCTGTCGACGGCGAAACCGTCAAGCCGGGTCAAGAGCCCTTCTGGTTCTGTGTACCCTGCTTCAGCGTGTCTGAATCAAAGCCGGGTTTGCGCACGTCCCGCGCGCCGCCGCTGGGGCCGCCGGCGACTTCGCTGGCGCCGCCCTGCAGAACCGCGCGCTCGCGAAGCGCGCGGTTCTGCTCGTCGCTTAGCTTTTCGTCAGTCTTGCCCAAATAGACGCCGGGCTTGTAACTCAGGATGCGTCCCTGTTCCTCGCTTCGGCACCCGCCGAGCAGGGTGACACCCAGGCAAACCACGAAGCCTGCCGCAAAAAATTTACGGACCTTCATAATGTCTCTTCCTTCGGAGTTCCGGATGGCACCATCGTCTTGATGCATCGCGTCGGATTCACGGATTTCTCAACGGCCCCGCGGCCGGCGGCGACGACCGAAGCCGCCGCCACCAAAGCCACGATCAGGACCTTACGAGCCCGCCTTCAACTGATAGGCGGTACCCCAGCCCCACGCACCGGAGCCGAAGCCGCGGCCGACGACGCGTTCACGGTAGATGTTCGAGACCATGTCGCCATCCCCGCCGAGCAGTGCTTTGGTCGAGCACATTTCGGCGCAGATCGGCAACTTGCCTTCCGCGAGACGGTTGCGGCCGTATTTCTTGAACTCGGCGTCGGAGTTATCGTCCTCCGGACCGCCGGCGCAGAAGGTGCACTTGTCCATCTTGCCGCGCGAACCGTAATTACCCGCCTGAGGATACTGCGGTGCACCGAACGGACAAGAAAAGAAGCAGTAGCCGCACCCGATGCAGAGATCCTTAGAGTGCAGCACCACACCTTCCTCGGTCTGGTAGATGCAATCCACCGGGCAGACCGCGATGCACGGCGCGTCGGAGCAGTGCATGCAGGCCACCGAGATGGACCGTTCACCGGGCTTGCCATCGTTGATGGTGACCACCCGGCGGCGGTTGATGCCCCACGGCACCTCGTGCTCGTTTTTGCACGCGGTGACGCAGGCGTTGCACTCGATGCAACGTTCGGCATCACAAAGGAACTTCATTCTAGCCATGACTTGACCTCCTTAAGCTCACGCTGCCGCGATACGGCAAAGCGTGACTTTGGTTTCCTGCATCTGCGTCACGGAGTCGTATCCGTAAGTACCGCACATGTTCGACGCTTCACCCAGCACATAGGGATCCGTACCGGACGGGTACTTCGACCGCAGACTCTGACCTTGCCAGTGGCCACCGAAGTGGAACGGCATGAACACGGTGCCGGCGCTCACGCGTTCGGTGACGAGGGCCTTGACCAGAACCTTGCCGCCTTCCGGCGAGTGCACCCACATGTTCGAACCGTCCCTGATGCCGGCGTTGTTGGCATCGACGGGGTTGACCTCGCAGAACATGTCCTGCTGCAATTCGGCCAGCCACTTGTTGGAGCGGCTCTCGTCGCCACCGCCCTCGTACTCGACCAGACGACCCGAAGTGAGAATGGTCGGGAAGTCCTTGGAGAAGTCCTTCTTCTGAATGGACTCGTAGAGGGTCGGCAGGCGGTAGGCCTTCTTGTCCTTGTACGTGGCGTACTTGGCGAGAAGGTCGCGCCTCGGCGTGTAGAGCGGCTCGCGATGCAACGGCACCGGATCGGGGAACGTCCAAACGACGGTCCGCGCCTTGGCATTGCCGAAGGGCGCGCAGCCGTGCTTGATGGCGACCCGCTGGATACCGCCCGAAAGGTCGGTCTTCCAGTTGGTCTTGTCACCCGCCACCTTCTCGATCGCCGCACGTTCCGCGTCGGTCAGATCCTTGTCCCAGCCGAGCTTCTTGAGCATCGCCATGGTGAACTCGGGATAGCCGTCCTTGATCTCCGAGCCGACCGGATAGGAGCCCTCGGCAAGCAGGTTGGAGCCGTTGCGCTCGACGCCGAAACGAGCCCGGAAGCACAGACCGCCTTCGGCGACCGGCTTCGAGGTGTCGTACAGGACCGGCGTACCCGGATGCTTGAGTTCTGGGGTGCCCCAGCACGGCCACGGCAGACCGTAGTAGTCGCCGCTGACGGGGCCACCCTTGGCGAGTAGAGTGGTCTTGTCGAAGGTCGCTTGGTGCTTCATGTGGGCGCGCATACGCTCCGGCGACTGGCCGGTGTAGCCGATGGTCCACATGCCCTTATTAAATTCGCGGGTAACGTCCTCGATCAAGGGCTCGTCCTTGTTGACCTTGATGTGTTTGAACATTTCCTTGTCGAAGCCAAGCTTCTTCGCGAATTTGTACAAAATGACGTGGTCCGGAAGCGACTCGTAAACCGGGTCGACGACTTTTTCGCGCCACTGAAGCGAGCGGTTGGACGCGGTCACCGAACCATAGGTCTCATACTGCGTCGCTGCCGGCAGCACGTATACACCGTCCTTGCGGTCTGGAATGACGGCAGCAAAGGTCGGGACGGGATCGATGACGACCATCAGATCGAGCTTTTCCATCGCTTTCTTCATTTCCGGCAGGCGGGTCTGCGAGTTCACGGCATGCCCCCAGAGAACCATCGCGCGAAGGTTATCCGGCTGATCAATGTTCTTCTTGTCCTCGAGGATGCCGTCGATCCAGCGGCTGACCGGGATGCCGGCGGAAGACATCAACTTCTTGGAGGCGAAACGCTTCGCCAGCCACTCGTAGTCGACGTCCCAGACGCGGGCCCAGTGCTTCCACGAACCAGCGGCTAGGCCATAGTATCCTGGCAGAGTGTGGGACAGCACACCAAAGTCGGTCGCGCCCTGCACGTTGTCGTGACCTCGGAAGATGTTGGCCCCGCCACCCGAGGTGCCGATGTTGCCCAAGGCGAGCATCAGGACACAGTAGGCACGGGTGTTGTTGTTGCCGTTGGTGTGCTGGGTGCCGCCCATGCACCACACGATGGTACCGGGACGGTTGTTGGCCAGCGTACGCGCGACGCGCTTGAGCTGGGCACCAGGAACGCCGGTGACGCGCTCGGTCTCTTCGGGCGTCCACTTCTTCACCTCGGCGCGGATTTCATCCATGCCCCAGACGCGCTGGCGGATGTACTGCTTGTCTTCCCAGCCATTCTCGAACACGTGGTAGAGAATGCCCCAGATCAGCGCGACGTCAGTGCCCGGGCGGAAGCGCACGTATTCGTTGGCGTGCGCGGCAGTACGGGTGAAGCGCGGATCGCAGACGATGAGCGCGGCGTTGTTCTGCTCCTTCGCCTTGAGGATATGCTGGACCGCGACCGGATGGGCCTCGGCGGGGTTGGAGCCGATCAGGAACATCGCACGCGAGTTGTGCATGTCGTTGTAGCTGTTCGTCATGGCGCCGTAGCCCCACGTGTTGGCGACACCCGCGACCGTGGTCGAGTGACAGATACGCGCCTGGTGGTCGCCGTTGTTGGAACCCCAGAACGCATAGAACTTGCGGAACAGGTAGGCCTGCTCGTTGTTGAACTTGGCGGAACCCAGCCAGTAGACCGAATCCGGACCGGAGCTCTTGCGGATTTCGAGCATCTTGTCGCCGATCTCGTTGATCGCCTGGTCCCAGGTGATCTTCTGCCACTTACCACCCGAAAGCTTCATCGGGTAGCGCAGGCGCCGCTCACTGTGGGCATGCTCGCGCACGCTCGCTCCCTTGGCGCAGTGAGCACCAAGATTGAACGGACTGTCGAAACCGGGCTCCTGACCGACCCACACGCCGTTGGCCACTTCACCGATAACGGTGCAGCCGACCGAGCAGTGCGTGCAGACGGACTTGACCTGCTTCATGTTTTTCGTCGCGGCAGCGGCTTTCGCCGGTTTGGCGACGCCCAACGGCGTCGCGGCCGCAAGCGCGGCTCCGCCAGCAGTGATACCGGCGCGTTTCAGGAACGCGCGGCGGTCCATCGAACCGCCGATCACCCCGGCCAGGGCCTTCTTCAAACGGGGGCCTCTCGCAACCCCGTCGCTCCTTTTGGTGAGCATCTAAAAATGTCTCCTCTTGGTTTTTGGGTTTAAACCGTTTGGACGGGTTAGAAGCGCGCCAGCTCGTAGTAGGTCCTGACGTGCTCGGTTTCGCGATAAGCGCCTTGCTTGCGCTCATCGCCGGCCGACGCCTCGACGCGTTTTCCGGAAAGCGCGACCGCCGCGGCGCCCGCGGCAGCGCCGGTCACACCGGCCGCTCTCAGAAAATCACGACGGGACGTCTCGGTCTTTTGGTTTGCCATTGCTGTCTCCCTCTCTAGTGGTTTCTCCCGACCGTGACGCCATAGCGAGCGTCCCGGCTGCCGGCCGCCTCGGCCGGCCTTGGTCTTCACGGCCGCTTCAAGCCGCCATCTCGAACGCCTCCGCCTCGAGCACGAGGAACAACTTCGCGAGCGCGGCAAGCGGCATGTAAAGCGCCGCCGATTGGGCGGCCTCCAGATCCGTGAACAGCATCGCCGCCCAGGGCGCGATGTGTTTGCGGAAGAAATCCTGCTGACGCCCGACGCCGCCACCGCGCTCGTAGGCGCCGGTGATCAGGCCGTGCATGACCTCGCAGAGGAATGCGATGTGATCTTCGGGTTCGGAATTGTGGCCGGAGCGCTCGATACCGATCTCCATCAGGTCAGCGCGCAGGTCGGCCAGCGGCTTTTCATAGACGAAGCCGGTCAGGTAATACGACGCATAGGGGTGAACCTCGCCACCGGCGCCATGGCCGTAGAACAGCTTGGTGAATTCCTCACTGGCGCGTCCGACGGGTGTGCGTACGGCGACGGCGCCCAGGTTGGCCAGCGCGTCACCGATCTCGGTGCCGTCGCCCGGGCCGTTGAGGCCGCGCAGAATTTCCATGGTCTCGTCGGACGGCGGCTCGGTCAGCATGCGCGCCAGCAAGCCGTAGAGATTGGCGCGGAACACGTCCTCGCCAGTTATCATTGCATCTTTGTTCGTGCCGTGGGTGGTTTGCAACGGGTCAAGCCCGGTAACGGTCATCATTCCTCCCAACACAGACGCGCGGTCTCGATTTTCGAGCGATTGTTCCCGCTTGGACCGGCTCCCAAACCGGCCTTCGGGCACCACTTGTCTGTTCCTAAGAGTATCCCCTTCCCGGCTGATCTGTGTCAATTAAATTCGGGCGGCCAAAAGCCTGTAAAACCCTTATTTTTCATAGCGTTATGTCTGTAAAAACATAACGCTATGAGGCGGCGGCAATACATTCGAATAAGTGATACTGAAGCGGTTTTCCGGGCTTCGCACGGGCACAACTTAACGCTGTCTGTGGCATATCAGTCTCATGACGCGCCGACGAATTCGAAAAGCCGATCACCATCTCGTCATTTTTGACGAAAATGTGAATACAGCTTTTCCTAAAATTCACTAATTGTCAGCCGGCGTCGTCGGACTTTGGCGTCGGATCGCCGACATCCGCGTCATCGGCGTCGGTCGATGGCGACGATTCGACCGAAGTCGCCGCCATGTTCGAACCTTTGGGTTCGACGGCTTCCTGGGCGACGACCTGATCGGCATTCTTGGCGGCGTTTTCTGCATCCTCCGCCTCTTCCTCGGCGGTGCGATGGCCCTTGCCGACCCGGTAGATGGTGTCCTTGGCAATGTCGATGACGGTATCGATGACGCGGTAATTCAGGTCGTAGTCGTTGAGCCCGTCGAGGTGGCCGAACAGCGGGTCGGACCGCCATAGCACGCTGAGCGCGCGACGGCGGATGAACTCCGGCACCTTGTCGGCGAGAAACGGCGTGAAGTCGGACTCCTTGGTCAGGGTCTCGATCGGCGGCAACTCGGCGACGACCGCCGCCTCTTCCGGCGTCAGTTCGCGGACCTCGTCGGGATCTGCGGTAATGGCTTGAGCCGGCGCCGGGCCGTCGTCCTCGCCGACCAGTGACGGCAATGTCGGCGCCTGACGGCGGCGCACGGCGGCGCCGCCGGGGAGCGTGTTGGGGTCCGGCACGGCGTAGGCCGCCTCGACCGCCGCCGCGGGGGCTGCCGGCCGGGTGTCGTCGACGCCCCCATCGCCGCCCTGGCGCTTGAGCCGGGACCAACGGCTCAAACGGCCGCCACCGAGCCCCGCGCGTCCGCCCTCGCCGTTCTCACTCATGGCCGTCGCCTCCGGTGCCGGGGCCGCGGCGCGAGAAGTCGCCCTTGCGCGGATCGTAGGCCTTGCGCTGCTTGCGCTTCTTGAACGGCTGCTCGACGTGATGGGTGTCGACGAATGCGCGCACCCAGGCCTCGATCTCGGGCGGCATGACGACGCCCTCGACGACATGCTCGCCGCTTTCCGTGTAGCTCTCGGCCTCATACGGACACGCGGTGACCAGGAACGGCAGCACGTCGGGATCGTCGGCTTCCTCGCCCTTGCTCAGCACGACGTAGATCTGCGCCGGCGACGAACTCAGGTTGGCACGATAGCCCTCGGTTTCGCCGCGAAAGAGCTCGATCGCCAGCGTGCCGGCGAGGAACTGGCTCCAGCCGTCACCCTCGCGCATCAGCCGCCACTCTTTCGGGTCGTCGAGTGCCGGCGCCCCCGGGATGACGGCGACGGGATGCCAGGTGTAGTCGAGCCAGCGGTTGTCCGACTCGCGCCGTTCGATGACGACGCCGACGGCGAGTTGTTCGGTGGTGGTGGCGCCGGTGTTCATGCCTGCGCGCCGGCGAGGAAACGCTCGGCCTCTTCCAGGTTCTCTGGGTTGTTGACGTTGAAGAACGGGTCGCGGCCGCCGACCGGTTCGAACGGCACCGCGACGATATCGTAACCGGCGGTCCAACGGTCGATCTTGCGCATGTCGTCCTCGATCATGGCACGGCGAAGCTCGCCCCGGAGCGATACCGGCCAGAGCCCGAACACCGGATGGGTGCGGCCGCCCGACGAAGCGCAGGCCATCTCCGCGCCCTTGTCCCGGACAGCGGCCAGAAGCCTGGCGACCAAGTCGTCCGGCAGGAACGGCGCATCGGTGGCGAACGACGCCACCCATTCGGCCTCCGGCGCGTTGGCCGCGGCCCATTCCAATCCGGTGAGCACGCCGGCCAGCGGACCGGCATAGCCGTCGATGACGTCGTGGACGACGTCGAGGCCGTAACCGGCGAACCGCGCCGGGTCGCCGTTGGCGTTGAGGATGAGGCGGCCGACCTGCGGCCGGACGGCGTCGATCAGGCGGTCGAGCAAGGGCTTGCCCGCGAGCGTGCGCATGCACTTGTCACCGCCGCCCATGCGGCGCGCCAAACCACCGGCCAGCAGCACGCCGACCACACCGGACGTATCGGCGGCGGTCATTCGTCGGCCCCCTTGCGGCGCATGTGCTTGGGCTCGTCCTCCACCGAGGACGTGTCGGCGTCGAAG
>JAYOXJ010000148.1:2696-8526 GCA_038152725.1 Rhodospirillaceae bacterium | reverse complement strand
CGGCACACCCGGCGAGGAAGTCGAGAGCATCATGCGCCGCGACCTGCAGGCGACGATCCAACGCCACTCCAAGAGCACCAGCGTGCTCCGCAAGATGGGGGAATTCGCCCCGGCCATAGGCCTGATCGGCACCCTCATCGGCCTGGTGCAGATGCTCGGCAACCTGGATGACCCCAGCACTATCGGCCCGAGCATGGCGGTGGCGCTGCTCACAACCTTCTACGGCGCCGTGCTCGCCAACATGTTCTTCCTGCCGCTCGCCTCCAAGCTGGAGCGCAACTCGCAGGAGGAAGCCTTGATCAACAATCTTTACGTCATGGGCGCGGCTTCCATCGGCAACCAGGAAAACCCGCGCCGTCTCGAAATGATGCTGAACAGCATCCTGCCGCCCGCCAATCGCGTTGAATACTTCGACTGAGGCCCCGAAAGAGATCGTTTCATGAGACTGCTCATCATCGGCACCCTGAACGGACAGATCGGCGCGGCGAGCCAGATCGCCATGCGGCGCGGCGCCAAGGTCCAACAGGTGAACGACGAAGAGGCCGCACTCGAAGCGCTTCGCAACGGCCGCGGCGCCGACTTGATCATGGCCGACGTTTCGCTCGACATGGCCAAGTTGATCAGCTCGCTGGAGTCGGAACGCATCGTCGTCCCGGTCGTCGCCTGCGGCGTCGGCAACGATACCCAAGCAGCCGTCCGCGCCATTCGCGCAGGCGCCAAGGAATACCTGCCGCTGCCGCCGGATGCCGAGCTCATCGCCGCCGTGCTCGAGGCGGTCGCCGAAGAATCGCAGTCGATCATCCACAAGGACCCGCGCATGCTCGAAGTCATGCGGGTCGCCGATCAGGTCGCGCCGAGCGAGGCCAGCATCCTGGTTACCGGGCCGTCCGGCACCGGCAAGGAGTTGATGGCGCGCCACATCCACAACCGTTCCAAGCGCAAGGATGGCCCCTTCGTCGCCGTCAACTGCGCGGCGATCCCCGAGAACCTGCTCGAGTCGGAACTGTTCGGCCATGAGAAAGGCGCCTTCACCGGTGCCGTCGCGCGCCGCATCGGCAAGTTCGAGGAAGCCGACGGCGGCACCATCCTACTCGACGAAATCAGCGAGATGGACCTGCGCCTGCAGGCGAAACTGCTGCGCGTCATTCAGGAACGCGAGGTCGACCGCGTCGGCGGCAAGAAGCCGGTGCCGGTGAACGTCCGCATCGTCGCCACTTCGAACCGCAACATGGAGGAAGAAGTCGCCAAGGGCACCTTCCGCCAGGACCTGTTCTTCCGCCTCAACGTGATGAACCTGAAAATTCCGGCGCTGCGCGAGCGCCCCAGCGACATCCCGATGCTGGCGTCGCACTTCATCAAGAAATACGCGGAGGTCAACGGCGTCCCGGAACGCAAGCTCAGCGCCGATGCCATGACCATGCTGCAGGCCCATCCGTGGCCCGGCAACGTGCGCGAGTTGGAAAACACCATGCACCGCGCCGTGCTGCTGGCCAGCGGCGATGTCATCGGCCCGGACGCCATTCTCCTCGGTGACGGCGCGGTTGCCGGATCGCAAGGCCAGAGCGGCGGTGAGCGCGGGTCCGCTGGCGACGGGGTCCAGTTGGTCGGCCGCACCGTCGCCGACGTCGAGCGCGAACTGATTATCGACACGTTGTTGCACTGCCTGGGCAATCGAACGCATGCCGCCAATATCCTCGGCATCTCGATCCGCACACTGCGCAACAAGCTGAAGATTTACGGCGACCAGGGTTTCTCCGTGCCGCAGCCGGGCGAAGCGACGCCGGGCGGCGGCTGACCGGAGTTGGCCAGCCGGATTGAAGGAACGGGCCGCCGATACCGGCGCCCGTAGGGACGGACAGGCAGGGCGATGGCGGACATCACGACGACATCGGCGACGAATAACGAGAACGGCGGCGGTTTCGACGCGCGCTCGTGGCTGTCGGCTGCGCTCAGGCGCGGCGACATCATGCTCGCGCTCGGCGTCGTCGCAATCCTCGTCGTGCTCATCATGCCGATGCCGAAGTGGATGCTCGACATCTGCCTGGCATTCTCGATCACCTTCTCCGTGCTCATCCTGATGACCGCGCTCTTCGTCCTGAAGCCGTTGGAGTTCAACGCCTTCCCGACCGTCTTGCTACTCGCAACGATGATCCGCTTGAGCCTCAACCTGGCATCCACACGTCTGATCCTGACCAACGGGCACGAAGGCACCGACGCCGCCGGCGAGGTCATTCAGGCCTTCGGCGGCTTCGTCATGGGCGGTAATTTCGTCATCGGCATCATCGTTTTTGCCATATTGGTGATCGTCAACTTCATCGTCATTACCAAGGGTTCGGGACGTATCGCCGAAGTGTCGGCACGTTTCACCCTGGATGCCATGCCGGGCAAGCAGATGGCGATCGACGCCGACCTTTCCACCGGACTGATCGACGAGGCCGAAGCCCGTGCGCGGCGCAAGGAACTGGAAGAGGAAAGCGCCTTCTTCGGCGCCATGGACGGTGCCGCCAAATTCGTCCGCGGCGACGCTATAGCCGGCATTTTGATTACCTTCATCAACGTCATCGGCGGCATGATCATCGGTGTCGCGCAGAAGGACCTCACCTTCGCCCAGGCGGCCGACGCGTACACCCGCCTCACCGTCGGTGACGGCCTCGTCTCGCAGATTCCGGCGCTGATCGTCTCGACCGCCGCCGGTATGATGGTGACCAAGGCCGGTGTCTCTGGCTCGACCGAAAGTGCGCTGTTCCGCCAGATGGGCAGCCAGCCGCGCGCGCTCGGGCTTGTCTGTTTCCTGCTCACCGGCCTCGCCATCCTCCCCGGCGTGCCGGTTCTGCCGTTCATGGCGCTGGCGTCGGTCTGCGGCATCGGCGCCTTCCTCGTCCACACCCGCAACAAGCAGGTCGAGGAACGCCAACTGCTGGAAGAGGAAGAGAAGGCGATCGATCCAGCCGCGCTGGCCGAGGAGCCGATCTCTTCTGCGCTCAGGATCGACTACCTGCGCCTCGAGCTCGGCTACGGCCTATTGTCGCTGATCAGCGCGCCGCGCGAGGGTCAGCGCCTGACCGACCAGATCAAGGCGTTGCGCCGGCAGATGGCCGCCGACGTCGGTTTCGTCATGCCGAGCGTGCGCATCCAGGACAACATGCAGCTCCCGGCCAACACCTATCTGATCCGGGTCAAGGAGATCGAGGCCGGCCGCGGCGATCTCCGCCCCAACATGATGCTGGTGATGGACCCACGCGGCGAGGATATCTCACTTCCCGGCGAAAAGACCGTCGAGCCGACCTTCGGCCTGCCGGCCATGTGGATCGAGGACGCCAACCGCGAAGAAGCGTTGTTCCGCGGCTATACGGTGGTCGACCCTGCGACCGTGATCACCACCCACATCACCGAGGTGATCAAGGACAACATGGCGGAACTGTTGAGCTACGCCGAAACGCAGAAGCTGCTCGACGAACTCGACAAGGAACACCAAGCGCTGATCTCGGACCTGGTGCCGGCGCAGATTTCGCTCGGCGGCCTGCAGCGCATCTTGCAGAACCTGCTGGCGGAGCGGATTTCCATCCGCGACCTGCCCACCATCCTGGAAGGCGTCGCCGAGGCCTGCGGCCACTCGCGCAACGTCATGACCATCACCGAACACGTGCGCGCTCGTCTCGCCCGCCAGATCAGCGATCAGAATTCCAACGATCAGGGCATCATTCCGATGATCACGCTGTCGCCGCAGTGGGAACAGGCGTTCGCCGAAAGCCTCGTCGGCCAGGGCGAGGACCGTCAGCTTTCCATGCAGCCGAGCCGCCTGCAGGAGTTCATCACGCAGCTTCGCAACATCTTCGAGCGCCAGGCCATGATGGGCGAGGCACCGGTGCTCCTGACCAGCCCGGGCATCCGCCCGTTCGTGCGCTCCATCGTCGAACGGTTCCGGCCGATGACCGTGGTGATGTCGCAGAACGAGGTCCATCCGCGCGCCAAGATCAAGACCTTGGGCCAGGTCTAACGGGGGCCCGAAGCGATGCGCGTCAAGACGTTCACCGCCGACAGCACCGCCGCCGCCATGGATCTGGTGCGCGATGCGCTCGGCGACGATGCCGTTATTGTTTCCTCGCACCAGGATGCCGGCGGTCCGGCACGCATCGTCGCGGCGGTCGAACCGCTGGAAGCCGCCAACGAGGACACCGCACTCGCGCCGGCCGACGAGCCCCAGGAGGCCGCTGCCGACCCGGGCGAGACCGCAGCCTATATCGGCCAGGCCCTACTTTCGCACGGTGTACCGGTCCGCCTCGCACGCCGTCTGGCGCAGATCGCTACGGCCGAGCCGTCGCTCGGTGCCGTCGCGGCGCTGACCCGCGCCTTCGACATGCAGCTCGGTTTCGCACCGATGGAACCCTTCGCCGAAGGCATGGCGCCGCTTGCCCTGATCGGCCCGCCGGGTGCGGGCAAGACCATCACGGCAGCCAAGATTTGCGCCCGTGCGCACATGGCCAAGCAGACGGCGATCCCGGTGACCACCGACGTCAAACGCGCCGGCGGCATCGAACAGTTCGCCGCCTTTACCCGCATTCTCAAGCTCGAGCTCGAGACCGCGCCGGATGCAGAAGCATTGCGTGCCATCGTCCGCAAGCACCGTGACGGCCCCGGCCGCCTGGTCATCGATACCGCCGGCACCAACCCCTACGACGACGCCGACATGGCGGCGCTCGCCCGTATTCTGGACGCCGCCGACGCGGAACCGGTGCTGGTGCTGGCTGCCGGCGGCGATGCGACCAAGACCGCCGACATGGCGGCCATCTATGCCCGCGCCGGCGCGACGCGCATGATCGCGACCCGCATGGATATCGCGCGGCGCTTAGGCGGCATCATCGCCGCCGCCGACGCTGCCCGCCTGCCGCTTTCCGACGTCAGCACCACCCATCGGGTCGGCGAAGGCCTGGACGCAATCACACCCGGCACCCTCGCCCGCCTGGTCATGAACCGGGGCGCCGCCGCCAATTCCAAAACGACCCACTCCGACGAGGACCGAAAATGAGCGAGTCTCCCGCAATGCCGACCACGCCCCGATCCAAGGGCGCCAATATGATCGCCGTTGCCTCCGGCAAGGGCGGGGTCGGCAAGACCTGGCTCTCGATCACCCTCGCCCATGCGCTCGCCCGCCACGGGCGGCGGGTGTTGCTGTTCGACGGCGATCTCGGCCTCGCCAACCTGGACATCCAATTGGGGCTGATGCCGAAACAGGACCTGTCGTCGGTCATCGCCGGGCGCCTGACGCTGAACCAGGCCATCGTCGACTACGACGACGGCGGCTTCCAGGTTGTCGCCGGGCGTTCGGGATCGGGCAGCCTGGCCAATATCGCGGCGAGCCGCCTGCAGATGCTGGGCGAGGACCTGACGCTGCTGGCCGGCGCCTACGACCACGTGCTGATCGATCTCGGCGCCGGCGTCGAACGCACGGTCCGCCAACTCGCCCACAACGCGGCCACCTGTATCGTCGTCCTCACCGACGAACCGACCTCGCTGACCGACGCCTACGCCTTCATCAAAGTCACACATGCGGAACGGCCGGAAGTGCGTTTCCGCATCGTCGCCAACATCGTCAACTCGACGCGCGAGGGCGAGCGCACCTACAACACGCTCTTGAAGGCGTGCCAGGGCTTCCTCAAGATTTCACCTCCGCTGCTGGGCATCGTCCGGCGCGACCCGCGCGTACGCGAAGCGATCCGCGCCCAGGTGCCGCTGCTGACACGCTACCCCAACACGGAAGCAGCCGAGGACATCGAAAAGATCGCCCGCCAACTCATGGACGAGTGAGCGCCCCGATCAGGGCACTCTGATC
>JAYOXJ010000148.1:0-2686 GCA_038152725.1 Rhodospirillaceae bacterium | reverse complement strand
GCCCTGAAAAGAGCAACCGGGCCGCGAATGCGCTAAACTGGAGGATCAATTTCCAATCCGCCGCAACGGAACCCGACATGTCGAGCGTCACGCCACCGCCCCCACCGACCGCGCCGGCCGCCCCGCCCGCCCCGGCGCCGAGCGTGGTCGTGCCGCAGCCGAATGTGGCGCTGCTGGCGCTCGAGATCGGCACCAAGCTCGAGGTCAAGGTCGCCGGCACCGACGGCCAGGGCCGCGTCCTGATCGATACACCGGTCGGGCAACTGGCGGTGCAATCGAATACGCCGCTGCCCGCGTCGGGCGCGCTTCAGCTTCAGGTCCAATCGCTCGGCTCCCAGGTGCTGCTGCTGATCACCGCGATCCACGGCAAGGTGCCGGCGGCGACGCTCCGATCGTTGACCGGCTTGATCCCGCCGGCATTGACGGGCCCGGGTTCCGCCCTCGGCCAGGCCGCGCGCGGCGCCCAGGCGGCGGCGGGCGGCACCCAACAGGCAGGAACTCAGTCGGGCGGTGTCGGCCAGACCCCGGGCGCCTCGGCGGCACCGATACAATTGACCGCCGGCACGACGCTCCGCGCCACGCTGCTCAAGCCTGCCTCGGTATTGCCCGGCGCGGCCGGCGTATCTGCCACACCCGCGACGGGCGGCAATGCCGCCGCAGCAGCCGGCACTAGCGGCGCTACCACCGCCGCCGGCCATGTCGGACGCATCGCGGCGCTGGCGAATGCCGCAAGATCGCTCGCCACGGCGGCAGGCTTGACCCGTGGCGGCGGCGGTCTGCCGGCAGGCGCGGCATCGACCGCCGCAACCACGCTTCCGGCCGGCGCCAACTTCACCGTCCGCGTACTCGGATTGCAGCCGGCGGCGCAGAGCGGCCCCGCCCCGATAGCGCAATCTACGGCACCCCTCTCGCCTGGCCTGCAATTGAGCGGCACGGTGACGAGCGGTAGCTCCGGCGGCCAGACCGTGGTGAAGACCCATGCCGGCCCGATTTCCCTCGCCACCCAGGCGCAGTTGCCAGCGGGGACCCGGGTCACCCTCGAAGTGGTCGAATTGCCGAAGCCGCACATCGCCGCCGAACAGGCCATGCTCAGCCGGCGCATCGGTGAGGGCATCCTGCAATCGCACCAATGGCCGGCGCTCGACGACGCGGTCGAAACCTTGAGCCAACTGCATCCCAGCGTCGCCCAGCAACTGGTCGCCGCGGTGCTGCCGCGCGTCGATCACGCGCTTGCAGCCAACATGCTGTTCTTCCTGTTCGCGCTGAAGGGCGGCGAGATCCGCCAGTGGATGGGCGACGCGCCGGCGCGGGCACTGGAACGGAGCAAACCGGGGCTGCTCGACCGCCTCAAGGACGACTTCGCCGGGCTTTCGAAACTCACCGAGGAACCGCCCAAGGGCGAGGCGCGCGTGATGCCGTTCCCGCTGGTGCACGGCGGTGAGATCGAACAGGCGAAGTTGCTGCTGCGACGCCAGGACGACGAGGAGGATGAGGACGAAGACGGCCGCAAGGGTCCCGGCACCCGTTTCGTCGTCGATGTCACCTTGAGCCGTCTCGGCCGGCTGCAACTCGACGGCTTCGTGCAGGACGAAACCAAGCGGTTCGACCTGATCGTCCGGAGCGACCGCAAGCTCGCTGCCGAGGTGCAGAACGGCATTCGCGAGATTTTCGAGGGCGCCGGCGAAATCAGCGGTGCCAAGGGCGGCCTCGCGTTTCAGGCGGCGCCGCCGGGTTTCGTCGATACCGGCGGCAAGAAGACGCAAGCCGGTCTCGGCGTGGTGGTTTGAGGGAGCCCCGACGATGGACGCCATCCGACGCCGTGAACTTCTGAAGCCCGTCGCCAATCCGGGTGGCGCACGCGACTACGTGATCACGCTGTGGGCCGAAAGGCTCCTGTTGGCTCCGGCGGGAACCACCGCGGTGCTCCGCTACGTGCCGGACCGGCTGATCCTGGAACCGGCCAACTTCGAGACCTATGCGCTGGAGATCGGCAAGATCACCTGGGAGTCGCTCGAAGCCGTCGCGGTCGCCATCCTCGACGACATCTCCAACGAACTGGTGCCGCGTTGGGCACAGGTGACGCTGCGCGCGAAAAGCCCGAACGGCCACGAAATCGCCATCGAGGAAAGCCAGCCGGGCTGGCGCAACGAGGATTTGATCTACCGCCTGCCGCCGGTGTGAGCGCGGCCAGAGGAGCCGCGTCCGGCGGTAGTGATCTACCGCAGGCCGCTTTCTCGCTCTATTTCTCAATCAATCGCCCACTTGCGCCACATCAATGCGGTGACGCCTCCGCCTGTCTAGTGTTCCCCCATAAAGACACCGGTGTGCCTGTTCATGACTTGGATGGAGGGATGAACATGCCGATAGCGTTAAACCACAAGCGCGAACACCGCTTATGCAATGTTTCCGAATGCCTGGTTTCGGAAAAAGGCTCGCTGCTCGCCTGCATGGAAATGACCGGCAGGGTTAGGCAATGGGAATTGCACGAAAATTGCGCGGTGGATCCCGATGTGTTCGGCGATGAGGTCGTAGCGATTGTCGGTAGCGGAGCCGTCAGCTTGGAATGGGCGCTCGCGGATGGCCGACGGCAGGTCGTGGGATTTTTGTTTCGTGGCGACATCCTGACCCCGATTGAAGGCGGACCGGCAGTGCGTATCATGGGATTAAGCGACGGCGTCCTCTACCT
>JAYOXJ010000147.1:0-8542 GCA_038152725.1 Rhodospirillaceae bacterium | reverse complement strand
AGCTTGAGCTCCGGCACGATGGCGATGTGCACGCCCTCGGCGCCGGTCTTGGTGGCGAAGCGGCCGCGGCCGGCGGTCATGAAGCGGGTATCGAAGCCGCCGTCGCCGCGCACCATTTCGGGATGCGTGGTCATGGCGGCGAAGATGCGCCGGGCGGCCTTACCCGACGCCTCGTCCAGGGTTTCGGGCGCGGCCATGCGCGCCATGGCGCGGGCCAGTGCGGTGATCGACATGCCGAGCACCGGAATGCCGCAGCCGTCGATGCCGCGTTCCGAGCCCGAGATGTCTTCGCCGCCGAGATCGCCGAGCAGTGCTGCCAGGCGCTGCTGCACGGGGTGCGCGGCGCCGATGTAGCCGGCGGTGGCCTCGCCCAGATGTTTGGCGGTGGTGAGGAACCCGGTGTGCTTGCCCGAGCAGTTGTTGTGCAGCGCCGTGCAGGTCTCGCCGTGGCGCACGAGATCGTCGTGGGCACCTTCGTGGCGCGGCATGTGGGCGCCGCATTCGAGATCGCCGACGTCGCAGCCGATGCGGCCGAGCCATGCCGCCACCGTATCGGTGTGCATCGGCTGGCCCATGTGCGAGGCGCAGGCGAGCGCTAGTTCGCGGGGCGCAATGGAAAACGCGTCGGCGGCACCGGAGGCGACCAGCGGAATCGCCTGCAGCGGCTTGATCGCGGAGCGCGGGTAGGTATGACGCCCGACATCGCCCCAGCTTTCGACGATTTCGCCAGCGGCATTGACGACGGCGGCGGCCACGGCATGGCGGCTTTCGACCATGTCGCCGCGGGTCACGTCGACCATGAGCGGAGCGGGGTGATGGGTCATGGCGTTGTTGTGGACCCTAGGCCGGCCCTTGGCAAGTCGGGATCATCAAGCTATTTAAGGCCCATGTCGACATCACGAAAAACCACAGCGGCAGTGACGGCGCTGGCAATCGCCGCGTTCGGCCTGCCGGCGCTGGCCGAGACCTTCCTCGGCAAGCACGGCGACTGGGAGGCCTTCTCCGACAAGGAGTCCGGCAAGCCGGTCTGCTACATCGCCACCGAGCCCGTGAAGATGCACGGCAACTATTCCAAGCGCGGCGCCAGCTATGCCATGGTGACGCACCGCCCGGCGGAAAAGAGCCGCAACGTCGTCTCGATTCGCGCCGGCTACACCCACAAGCCCGGCTCCGAGGTCGAAGTCTACATCGGTAAGGACACCTACAAGCTGTTCACCAAGGACGGCTGGGCCTATGCGCCCGACGCCGACGCCGACAATGCGCTGGTCAAGGCGATGATCCGCGCCAGTTCCATGCTCGTCACCGGCTATTCCGAGCGCGGCACCAAGACCACCGATACTTACTCGCTGAAAGGCTTCACCGCGGCCTACGGCGAGATTTCTAAAGCCTGCAAGGGCTGAGCCATGCTGCGCAACCTGGTCGGGCTGAGCCGGGCCGAACTCGAGGATGAGATGGTGTCGCTCGGCGAGAAGCCGTTCCGCGCGCGGCAACTGTGGCACTGGATCTACCATCGCGGCGAACGCCAGTTCGCCAACATGACGACGCTGGCAAAAGATTTTCGGGCCAGACTCGCCGATACCCACGCCGTCGTTGTGCCCGAGGTGAGCCGCGAACAGACGTCGGAAGACCGCACGCGGAAGTGGCTGGTGAAATTCGCCGACGGCCAGGAAGCCGAGTCGGTCTACATCCCCGAGGACGACCGCGGCGCGGTCTGCATCTCGTCGCAGGTCGGCTGCACGCTGACCTGCACCTTCTGCCACACCGGCACCCAGAAGCTGGTGCGCAACCTGACGTCGGCCGAGATCGTCGGCCAGTTCATGGTGGCGCGCGACAGCTACGCCGAGTGGCCGACGCCGAAGGACGGCGGACGCATGATCTCCAACATCGTGATGATGGGCATGGGCGAGCCGCTGTTCAATTACGACAACGTCGCCACCGCGCTCCGCATCATCATGGATGGCGAGGGCATCGCGCTCTCCAAGCGGCGCATCACGCTGTCGACCTCGGGCGTGGTGCCGATGATGCGGCGCTGTGGCGAGGAACTCGGCGTCAACCTGGCGGTCAGCCTGCACGCGGTGACCGACGAACTGCGCGACGTGCTGGTGCCGATCAACCGCAAATACCCGATCGAGGAACTGCTGGCTGCCTGCCGCGACTACCCCGGCGCCAACAACGCGCGCCGCATCACCTACGAATACGTCATGCTGAAGGGCGTCAACGACAGCCCGGCCGACGCCAAGGAACTCGCGCGGCTGGTCAAGGGCACGCCGGCCAAGTTCAACCTGATCCCGTTCAACGCATGGCCCGGCGCGCCCTACGAGTGCTCGTCGTGGGACGCCATGAACCGTTTCGCCACCATCCTCAACGACTGCGGCTACTCGGCACCGATCCGCAGCCCGCGCGGCCGCGACATCATGGCCGCCTGCGGCCAGCTCAAGTCGGCGAGCGAACGTCAGCGCCGGGTCCGCGCCGAAGCGATCTGACGCGCGCATTAAAAACGTTTCACAATCTATCCTGCAGCCTGCTCTAGTTTTGGTTGTCGTTTCGTGGCATCCTTGCGTCGTGCGAAAGCCGAACACCGCCCGCGCGAAAAGGAAATTCCCACAATGACGAGAGTCCCCGACAAGTACCGTGAACGTTACGGAAAGGCCGATACTGGACGCTTACCCCCCGGCGTCTCCAATCCGGTCGACCAGCACGTCGGCGCGCGCCTGCGCCAACGCCGCACGCTGATGGGGCTGAGCCAGGAAAAGCTCGGCGAGGCCGTCGGGCTGACCTTCCAGCAGATCCAGAAATACGAGAAGGGCGCCAACCGCATCGGTGCCAGCCGGCTCTACCAGTTCTCCGAAGTGCTCGACGTCGACATCTCTTATTTCTTCGAGGAGATGCCGTCGGAAATCCGCACCCGCTGCGGCGCCTACAACACCGGCCTCAAGGACCAGGAGCAGGACGAACTGCAGCCCAATCCCATGGCCCGGCGCGAGACGCTGGAGCTGGTGCGTTACTACTACCGCATCTCCGATCCGGCGGTCAGGAAGAACGTGTTCGAGCTGGCCAAGACGTTGGCGCGCGCCGAGAAGGATTGAGCCGCGGCGATTGCCGCGCTCGGTTCTTGCTCCGGCCCCGCTTTCGCCTATACTCCCGCCCGTTTGATTTTTCGCCCAGCCTGAACGGGAGAGTTGCGACATGGCGACCGACATCAAAAAGGTGGTGCTGGCCTATTCCGGCGGCCTCGATACCTCTGTCATCCTCAAGTGGCTGCAAGATACCTATGCCTGCGAGGTGGTGACCTTCACCGCCGATCTCGGCCAGGGCGAAGAGTTGGAGCCGGCGCGCAAGAAGGCCGAGATGCTCGGCATCAAGGAAATCTACATCGACGACCTGCGCGAGGAATTCGTCCGCGACTACGTCTTCCCGATGTTCCGCGCCGGCGCGCTCTATGAGGGCACCTACCTGCTCGGCACCTCGATCGCGCGCCCGCTGATTGCCAAGCGCCAGATCGAGATCGCCAACGAGACCGGCGCCGACGCCGTGGCGCACGGCGCCACCGGCAAGGGCAACGACCAGGTCCGCTTCGAGATGAGCTATTACGCGCTGAAGCCGGAGATCAAGATCATCGCGCCGTGGCGCGAGTGGGAATTGTCGTCGCGCACCAAACTGATCGACTACGCCGAGAAGAACCAGATCCCGGTGCCGAAGGACAAGCGCGGCGAGCCGCCGTTCTCCCAGGACGCCAACCTGTTGCACATCTCGTCGGAAGGGAAGGCGCTTGAGGATCCTTGGAAAGAGCCTGAGTGGGATCACGTTCTGACCCGCGTGACGCCGCCCTGGAAGGCGCCGGACAAGCCGCTCGAGATCACCATCGACTTCGAGGTCGGCAACCCGGTCGCCGTCGACGGCAAGAAGATGAGCCCGGCGACGCTGCTGACCAAGCTGAACGAGCTTGGCGGCGCCAACGGCGTCGGCGCCATCGACATCGTCGAGAACCGCTTCGTCGGCATGAAGTCGCGCGGCGTCTACGAGACCCCCGGCGGCACCATCCTGTTCCACGCGCACCGCGCCATGGAGAGCCTGACGCTCGACAAGGGCACCATGCACCTCAAGGACGAGCTGATGCCGAAGTACGCCGAGATGGTCTACAACGGCTTCTGGTTCGCGCCCGAGCGCGAGATGATGCAGGCCGCCATCGACAAGGCGAGCGAGCCGGTCACCGGTACGGTGCGCCTCAAGCTCTACAAGGGCAACGTCATGGTCACCGGGCGCAAATCGCCCAACTCGCTCTATTCCGAGGCGATGGTCACCTTCGAGGACGACGACGTCTACGACCAGACCGACGCCAAGGGCTTCATCAAGCTGAACGCACTTCGCTTGAGGCTGCGCAAGCACTTCGGCAGCTGAACCGCGGCCGGCCCGCGCCGGCAAAGATCATTGAAAAAAATAGTCGAAAACGAACCCAATTTTTTTCAACGATTTCAACGGCCGGCGCTCTGAAGCGGCGGCCGGCGAAGCCAATTCATCCGTCGTCATTCCCGCGAACGCGGGAATCCAGTTCTGGACCCCCGCTTGCGCGGGGATGACGCAAAAATCTTCGCATCCCGGTCACAGGCGAGTGTCCGCCGCCTCCGGAGGATGCCTTCTTATTCAAAATGTCCAATGGCGTGCCTGCCCGCGCGGGCGGCGATGGTCGATCAATATAGTATATTATTCCTATAACTCAATAAAAAAATATATTATAGGGATAAATTATTATATTTTATCAGGCAAGGTGACCGCATCGCACAAAAATTTGTGCATCGCACAAAAATTTTCTTGACTATATCCGCCGATAATCTAAATTAGCGATGTTGCGATGCAACATATCCTGTCGGTGACGCCGACGTGGGTCCCGACACAACCCGTCGCCACCGATGTGGGACAGAAAAGGAGAATTAACATGACTGCCAAGACCACCAAGACGATCGATCCGTTTGCCGCCGTGCGCAAAGCGATGCTCGAGACCGTCGACACCATGACCGAGAATCAGGACAAGGCCACCAAGCTGGCCCAGGCCGAATTCGCCAAGGCGAAGGCCGCCGCGACCGAGCAGGCCGGCAAGGCCCAGGCCGCGCTGCAGGCGAATTTCGACGCCGCCGTCGCCGCCGGTGAAATCGTCGCCGCCGGTGCCGAGAAAGCCGGCACCATGGTGATGGACGAAGTCGCCGCGCTGGCCGAAGGCCGCGTCGCCGCCGTCAAGAAGGTGATCACCGCCGCCACCGTGGCCGACGCCTTCGACGCGCAGGCCGCGTTCATCAAGGCCGAACAGGAGAAGTTCGCCGCCTTCGCCAAGACCTTCGCCGAATTGGCCCAGGCCGTCGCCAACGACGCCTTCAAGCCGGTCAAGGCCCAGGTCGAAGAGAACATGAAGTCGATCAAGATCAAGGCCGCCTGAAGCGACCCAATTCGCTGAAGACGACTTTTATCGAGACGCCCCGGGTCCTCCCCCCGGGGCGTTTCTTTTTGCGCATGAGGGCATTTCGCCATCGGCGCTTGAACCCTCCCCGTCAGCACCTATGTTAGTGCGGTCATGCCAATCGAACGTCTGATCAAGGGCTTCAAGGCCTTCCGCGAAAACTACTACGAAGGCCAGCCGTCGTTTTTCCAGACGCTGGTCGACAAGGGGCAGCGCCCCGACGTCATGGTGATCGCGTGCTCTGACAGCCGGGTCAATCCGTCGATCATCGCCCAGGCCGAACCGGGCCAGTTGTTCATCGTCCGCAACGTCGCCAACCTGGTGCCGCCCTATCAGCCCGACAGCCACTATCACGGCACCTCGGCCGCCATCGAGTTCGCCGTCCGCGACATCGGGGTCAAGGACATCATCATCCTCGGCCATTCGCACTGCGGCGGCATCAAGCACATGTGCGAGGGCCATCCCGACGAGCATGAACGCCAGTTCGTCGATGGCTGGATGTCGATGGTGCGCGGCGCCGCCGAGACCGACCTCAAGGGCGAGGAGAAGCTCCGTCACGTCGAGCGCGAGGCGGTCGTCGTTTCGCTCTCAAACCTGCTGACCTTCCCGTGGCTGAAGGAACGCGTCGATGCCGGTACGCTCAAGCTGCACGGCTGGATCTTCGATCTCGAGCCCGGACGCCTGCTCGGCTACACGCCGGGCCATGGCTGGAAGTCGCTGACCGACTGAGGCCGGCGACGGCGCCACTTCGGCGCAAGGCGGCGCTTCCCGCAATCGTGATATTTCAATAGGCTTGACTTCGACCAAGCGTGGCAGCAAGAGAGGCCGAGTTTTTCCTTTCTCGGGATGACGAGTGACCATCCGCGACGCAACCTTGCGCGACATTCCGGCCCTGGATCGTTTGGAGCGGACATGCTTCGACGGCGACCGCCTGTCCAGGCGCAGTTTCCGCAACATTCTCCGGCACGGCAACGCATCGCTGATCGTCGACGATTCTGGCGGTGCCATCGTCGGCTACAGCCTTGTCCTGTTCCACCGCAACACCTCGATGGCCAGGCTCTATTCCTTCGCCGTCGACCCCGATCATCGCCGCCAGGGCGTCGCCGGGCGCCTGCTCCGGCGCTCCGAGGAGATCGCGCGCGACCGCGGTTCGGTCTCGCTCCGCCTGGAAGTGCGCATGGACAACAAGGCCGCGATCCACTTCTACGAGCGCGAAGGATTCCAGCCGTTCTCATCCTACCCGGACTACTACGAAGACCACATGGACGCGCTACGCCTCGAGAAGGCGCTGGTTGGCCACCTGCCGGCCGACGTGGCGCCGGTCCCGTTCTATCCGCAGTCGCTCGAGTTCACCTGCGGCCCGGCCTCGCTGATGATGGCGATGAAGGCGCTCGATCCGGAGATCGTGCTCGACCGCGCGCTGGAGATGCGGCTCTGGCGCGAGGCGACCACCGTCTTCATGACGTCGGGGCACGGCGGCTGCGGCCCGTTCGGCATGGCGCTGTCGCTGTGGCGGCGCGGCTTCGAGGTCGAGGTCCACGTCAGCGACGATATCGAGATGTTCGTCGAGGGTGTGCGCGACGAGGACAAGAAGGAGGTCATCCGGCTGGTGCATTCGGACTTCCTCTCGGAAATCGCCACCACCGGAATTAAGCTCAGCTACGGCCCGTTGAGCCTCGCCGAGATCCGCGAGCGCTTCGATCGCGGCCGCATCCCGATCATCATGGTCAGCTCATACCGATTGACCGGCAGCAAGGCGCCGCATTGGATGGTGATCACAGGTTTCGACGACCATTACGTTTATCTTCATGAACCTTATGTCGATGTGGAAGTCGGCGAGACGGAGACCGTCTGCATCGGCATTCCGATCGCTCACCGGGAGTTCGAACGCATGGCCCGCTACGGCCGTTCCAAACAAAACGCCCTGCTGATCGCGGGGCCCAAGCGCAAGGTGGCGCCATGACGCGTCACGTCATCGTCGTCAACCGCATGGCCGACTGGGACTGGAGCACCGACGACCCCGTCATCCAGGACGTCGACACCTTCCTCGCCCAGCCGGGCACCAAACGCAAACGCCCGCTCCGTATCGTCAACCTGTGCCGCAGTTACGACTACCTGACGTCGGGCTACTACTGCTCGCTGCTGGCCGAGTCGCGCGGCGAGTATCCGATGCCGACGGTCGCCGACATCCTCGATCTTTCGCGGAAGGCGACCTACGCCTTCGCGCTGCCGGACCTGGAACACACCTTCAACGCCACGCTGAAGCGTCTCGCCGGCCCGCCCGCCGACGCGTTCGTGCTGCGCGTGTTCTTCGGCCAGCCCGACGACATGCGGTTCAAGCGCCTGGCGTCGGAACTGTTCGACCTGTTCCGCTATCCGCTTCTGGAAATACGCTTCAAGCCCGGCAAGTTCTGGAAGATAGAATGGATCCGCACCTTCCCGCTCGGCCGCATCAAGCCCGAGGAGGCACCGCTGTTCGAAGGCGCGCTGCGCGCCTATGTCCGCGTGCCCAAGTCGCGGCGCAAGGCCCGGCCGCAGGCGCTCTACGGCCTGGCCGTGCTGGTCGACCCCAATGAACAATTGCCGCCGTCCGACGCACGCGCGCTCAACCGGCTGGTGCAGGCGGCCGAGGACCGGCAGATGGACGTCGAGTTCATCACCGCGAAGGACCTGCGCCGCGTGCCCGAGTTCGACGCGCTTTTCATCCGCGAGACCACGGCGCTCGACCACCATACCTTTCGCTTCGCGCGCAAGGCCGAGGTCGAGGGCGTGCCGGTGATCGACGACTCGCG
Organism: Rhodospirillaceae bacterium; assembly: GCA_038152725.1. Classification (GTDB taxonomy): domain Bacteria; phylum Pseudomonadota; class Alphaproteobacteria; order Rhodospirillales; family Casp-alpha2; genus TMED8. The sequence goes on along the minus strand of JAYOXJ010000147.1, from coordinate 301 downwards.
TTCGATCCTGCGCTGCACCAACAAGGTCTACCTGGCGGAGGTCTTGAAGTCGGCGAACGTGCCGACGCCGCGCACAGAGCTTCTGGTGCGCGCAACCTTCGACGACCAGCGCCTGGGCGAGGTCGGTGAGATGCTCGGCTACCCGGTGGTGTTGAAAGTGCCGGACGGATCGTTCTCGCGCGGCGTCGAGAAGGCGTCAGACGCGAAACAGTTCCGAAGCCTCGCCGCCAAGCTGTTCGAGCGCTCGTCGATCATCCTGGCGCAGGAGTACATGTACACGCCGTTCGACTGGCGCATCGGC
>JAYOXJ010000146.1:0-8594 GCA_038152725.1 Rhodospirillaceae bacterium | reverse complement strand
TCGACCGACCTGATGGGCATCGGCACGCACGGCGTGCACCGGCTGGAGCAGTATCTCAAACGCGTCGAGGTCGGTGTCGTACCGGCCCGGCCCGACATCCGCGTGTTCGACAAGGCGGCGTCGGTCGCGGTCGTCGACGGCGGCGGCGGCCAGGGCCAAGTCGTCGGCGCGCGCGCACTGGAGCTTGCCATCACCAAAGCGATCAAGACCGGTATCGCCTTCGTTTCCGTCGGCAACTCGAACCATTTCGGTGCCATGGCGCCCTACGGTTTCGCCGCCACCGTGGCCGGGCTGATCCTGGTTTCCGGCACCACGGCATCGCCTTCGATGACACCCTTCGGCGGGCGCGATTTGAAGCTCGGCAACAACCCCATGGGCTTTGCCGCACCCTTGAAGGGCGGCGCACCCTTCCTACTCGACATGGCCATGAGCATCGCCGCGCGCGGCAAGATGCGGAAGCTCCGCGACGCCGGCGAGCCGATGCCTTTGGGCTGGGCGCTGGACGCCGAGGGCCAGCCGACCACAGATCCGGCCGCCGGACTTGCCGGCTTCATCCAGTTCATCGGCGGGCACAAGGGATACGGTCTTTCGCTCGCCATCGATATCCTGTCGGGCGTGCTATCGGGCGGACGCTTTCTCGATGACGTCGGCGACATGTGGGCGGAGAAGGAGCCGCAGGGCGTCAGCCATTTCTTCATTGCGCTCAATCCGTCGACGATCATGGCACGGGACGAATTCGACGCGCGCATGCAGTCCTTCGCCGAGAAGATCAAATCTACGGCGCCGTTCAAGGAATGCGGCGAAGTGCTTTTGCCGGGCGAGATCGAGTACCGCACCATGGAGCGCCGCCGCCTCGACGGCATTCCGCTGACGCAAGACCTGCTCGCCACCGTGCGCCGCCTCGCCGGCGACGGCAGCTGAGCGCGAGCGCCGGGGCATGATCCGCTTCCTGGCCGGCCGTATCGGCGAATGCCTGGCCGTGCTGCTGGTCATGTCGTTCGTCATCTACGGCCTGATCGGCCTGATGCCGGGCGATCCCATCGACGAAATGCTCGCCGCCAACCCGAAGCTCACGTCGGAAGACGTGGCGCGGCTGAAGGCGCTGCATGGGTTGGATAAGCCGCTGCTGGAGCGCTATGGCAACTGGCTCAAGGCGGTCGCACACGGCGATTTCGGCTTCTCACGTACCCACGCCAAGCCGGCCGTCGACGTATTGCTGCCGCACCTCGGCAATACGCTGATCCTGATGACTGCCGCCATCATGCTGTCGTTGGCGCTTGCAGTACCGCTCGGCGTCTTCGCGGCGGTCAGGCCGGGCTCACCGCTCGACTATGTCATCAACATGTTCTGTTTCGCCGGCATCTCGGTGCCGCCATTCTGGCTGGCGCTTCTGGTCATCATCCTGTTCGCGGTCAAGCTCGGCTGGCTGCCGGCAGGCGGCATGACGACCGTCGGCGACGGCTCCCTGTTCGATCGCCTGCAACACCTGGTGCTGCCGGTGATGGTCCTGACGCTGCACAGCGTCGGCGGCTATATCCGTTTCATCCGCGCCAGCATGATCCAGGTGCTGCGCCAGGACTTCATCCGCACGGCCAGAGCAAAGGGCGTCGGCCCGACACGGCTTTTGCTCGGTCATGCGCTCCGGAACGCCGTGCTGCCGTTCATTACCGTGGTGGCGCTGTCGTTCGGCTCGCTGTTCTCCGGCGCGCTGATCACCGAGACCATGTTCTCGTGGCTCGGCGTCGGCAAGATGATCTACGACTCGGTGCTCGGCAACGACTTTAACCTCGCCCTGGTCGGGCTCCTGTTCGCGACCCTGATGACCCTGGTCGGCAACATCGTCGCCGACATCGCCTATGCCTGGGCCGATCCTCGCATCTCAACCCGCAAGCAAGGGTTGGGCGCGGCATGAACTCACCATTGGTCATGGCCGCAACGCTCGGCACCGAAAGCCCGGTGAGACGCATGTGGCGGCGCTTCATGGGCCACCACCTGGCGGTGGCCAGTGCCGTGTTCCTCGTTCTCCTGTCGCTGGTCGCCATTGCCGCGCCGCTGAGCGAAGCCCTGCTCGGCGTCGACGCCAACCGGGTTGATCTCCTCGGCAGGCTCGCGGGTCCGTCGGCGGCGCATCCCCTAGGCACCGACGAGTTGGGCCGGGATCTCTTCGTGCGCTTAAGCTATGGCGGCCAGGTCTCCATGGCGGTCGCCCTGGCCGCGGCTCTCTTCTCAGCCGTAATCGGCACCATTGTCGGCCTGGTCTCGGGCTATGCCGGCGGGCGGGTCGACGCGTTCCTCATGCGCTTCACCGACGGCATCATCTCCTTGCCTCTGCTGCCGCTGTTGATCGTGCTGGTCGCCATCGATCTGTCCAAGCTCGGCATACCCGCCGCCTGGCTGCAGTCGCAGAAGATCGCGCTTTATCAGATCATCCTGGTGATCGCGCTGTTCGGCTGGACCACGGTGGCCAGGCTGGTACGCGCCGAGACGTTGGCGCTCAAGAACCGCCCGTTCGTGCTGGCCGCCGTCGCCTTGGGTGCCTCGGCACCGCGCATCGTGCTCCGCCACATCCTGCCCAACGCGATCTCGCCGATCATCGTCGCCACCACGCTCTCGGTCGGCAACATCATCTTGTTGGAATCGGTGCTGAGTTTCCTCGGGCTCGGCATCCAGCCGCCGATCGCCAGCTGGGGCAACATGCTAACCAATGCCCAGGAACTAATGTGGACGGCGCCGGCCCTGGCGGTTTGGCCGGGGCTGATGATCTTCTCGACCGTCATCGCCTTCAATTTCCTCGGCGACGGCCTGCAGGACGCGCTCGACCCCAGGGCACTATAACTGGCTCTTCAGCGATTGATCGCCCAGGTGCCGATGATCATCGCACCCGAGACCAGCAACAACCCGAGCACGACCTGATTGAAGCGCCCATCGCCCAAGCGGTCATACACCTTGCGCCCCAACCAGGCACCGATCAGCGTCGCCGGCAGCGCGATCAGGGTGAGCCGCCCGACCTCCCACGTCATGAAGCCGCCGACGGCCTGCGAGGCGGCGGCGAGCAGCAGGATGGTCAGGTTGTAGGTCTGAAAGACACCGCGCCGCTCGTCCTTGCCCCAGCCGCGCAGGCTCGCCCAGATCGTCGGCAATGGGCCCGATAGCCCGGCGAGACCGCCCAGCACGCCGCCGCCGATGCCGACCGCGCCGTCGGCGACTCTCCCGCCCCATTCCACCTTGGGCGCCGAGCGCCGGAGCAGCATGAACGAGCAGTAGACCACCAACAGGCAGCCGACGAACAGCTTGAAGCCCTGCGGCGAGGCGCCGGCGAGCAGCCACGTTCCCACCGGCACGCCGATGACACCGCCCATGATGAAGGGGAGCGAGCGGCGCCAGTCGACCGCATGCCAGATCGCCGGCAGGGTCCAGACCTGGGCGATGATCGAGCAGGTGACGACCAACGGCCCGGCGACAACCGGCGGCACCGCCTGCAGCCAGAATGTCAGCGCCGTCAATCCGGTGCCGAAACCGGTCAAGCCGCTGACGAAACCGCCGGCGAGCGCACCTGCCAGGATGAATGCCTCGGAAATTCCCATGACCGCGCAGTAGCACCCGGCGGGGCGGCCGGCAAGCCGAAGCCCGCCTTCCATTGCCGATTCCGGCGCATTCACCTATATTAGTGGTGCCGGTTCGCCGGCTATGGCGATAAACGCGTTGCGGAATAAGCGTTGCGGACCCGGGGGCAGTGCCCGGCGCCTCCACCAATTCCCTCCCTCGACGCTGAAGAGGGAGTTCATGGGGGCGAAACAGGATCGACGTGCGTAGTAAAGGCAATGGCTTTCGCTCGGTGGGGCTCCGCCGTTACCGGACCAAACCTTATAGTTGCCAACGACAACTATGCTGAGGCTCGCCTCGCCGCTTAACGCGGTCAGGTGATCCACCTTTAAAGCCCTTGCGGTTTGCACCGTAAGGCGGGGTTCGGGGGGCACCTGGCAACAGAAGCCTCCCACTTCATTTTCACCTCCCTTCCTGTTTTTCATTTGGCGCTGGGGTGCGGCCATTCGGTCGGCTTGGCGAAGAATGCCCGCGACGCGATCACCGGTTTTCTCCCAAAATTGCGACCTGGCATGGACCGCAAACAAGTCGAACGTCGCACAGTCGAGGCAATACGGGATGCAATCACCGAAGTGTTCGGTCCGCCGCCAAAGTAATGCCGTTGATTAGGGGCAGCCTATCTGGTTGTCCCTGAATCACTCACTTTTTTGTTGCTTGAATATATATTAAGTTTTTCTCCAATTTGAAGAAAAATTATGCCTGCAGCAAAGCAACAGTTTTTCACTTCCGGCGATGAGGACGCATTCTCCGCAATACTGCGAGAGAAGTTTCCAAACGTGACTTTTGCCTGCATGGATTTGGCATCGTCGGACGGCTGGTCTGAAGGCCATGACATAAACAGCTTCCCCAATTATGACCAAATTGACATCTTCCTGAAGCCTCGCAGCTGGCGTCCAAACGTCACCCGCCGTGCTTACCGAGAAAAAGTCGCCTTCTACCCGGACAACATGCCGGACGAAATGATGCTTTATCAGCGTTCGAATTTCGGGATCGAAAAGGATGAAGACGGCGCGCCGTTATCCCTTGGATTTGGCAAGATTCAAGTCGGCGTGACGAACGTCATGTCGAAAGCGCAGGTTTCTCTTCGCGGCAAGGTCTGGCGACTTCTTAACATGATCGGCACCAACAAGTTGATTGGGCAATTTGGTCGCGAGGGAAAAGAGGTTTGGCAAGAGTGTACCGATGGCGTTTTTTTTCGCTGGTTTCGACGCCGTTCGATGAGCGCAACAAGACCCAAGGCGACATTTCCGTGCCAACGTCAAATTCCGGCCGCGTGACAAATGACGTGCGGGCGCCGACAAAGCACCGCGAACACGGTTCTTAATCTTTCCCGGCGTCGCCCAACCCGGCACACGTCGGGTCTTTCAACCTCCCCCAATCCGCGCTAAGACTCGGGCCATGAGTGACGAGGGATTGCGCTACGACCAGTGGATCGAGGAGGCCCTGCGACGGGTCATCTTCCGCGCACTGAAGCTGACCGAGGCCGAGGGGCTCCGTGGCGACCACCATTTCTACATCACCTTTCGCACCGGCGCCGCCGGTGTCGAGGTGCCACCCTATCTTCGCACCCAGCATCCAGACGAGATGACCATAGTGCTCCAGCACCAGTTCGAGAAGCTAACCGTCGGCGACGACATGTTCTCGGTGGTACTGCGCTTCAACGGCAAGCCCGAGCAGTTGCAGGTACCGTTCGAGGCGGTCACCTCCTTCGCCGATCCGAGCGTCAACTTCGGCCTGCAGCTCAAGACCGTCGAACTCGACGACGACGATTTCGAGACGCTCAGCATCGACCCGGTGAATTCCATCGAGGACCTGGGACCGATCGACAGCAAGACCAACGATGCCAAGGCCGAACCCGCCGATCCCGACGGCACCGACAAGCCGAAAACCGGCGAGGTCATCGCGCTCGACGCCTTCCGCAAGAAATAGGCGGGACCGGGACCGGCGACCGGGGTCCGGGCGGCCCGTTTCCTCCATCACAGCCTGCGAGGACCGACATGAACCAGTTCGTTCACCACCACATGTTTCCGCTGGGCAAGGACGCGACGTCCTACCGCAAGCTTACCGACGAAGGCATCGGTACGGCGCATTTTGCCGGGCACGAAGTGCTCACCATCGACTCCCACGTGCTGACCGACCTGGCTGCCGCCGCCTATCGCGACGTCTCGCACCTGCTGCGCCCGGCGCACCTGAAACAGCTCGCCTCGATCCTCGACCGCCGGCGGCGTGCTGCCGATGTGCCAGGACACCGGCAACGCGCTGATCATGGCCAAGAAGGGTCAGCAGGTCTGGACCGGCTTCGACGACGAGGCAGCCTTGGCCTCCGGTGTCCGCCAAGCCTACGCGGAGAACAACCTGCGCTATTCGATGGTAGCGCCCATGGACATGTTCCACGAGGTCAACACCGGCGACAATATGCCGGCACAGTTCGACCTCTACGCCACCGAGGGCGCCGAGTACTCGTTCCTGTTCATCGCCAAGGGCGGCGGCTCGGCCAACAAGACTTTCCTCTACCAGGAGACCAAGGCGCTGCTGAACGAGGAACGGCTGACCAAGTTCGTCGACGAGAAGCTGCGCACGCTCGGCACCGCCGCCTGCCCGCCTTACCATCTCGCCATCGTCATCGGCGGCACGTCGGCGGAAATGAACCTGAAGACCACCAAACTCGCGTCCTGCAAGTACCTGGATGGTCTGCCGACCTGCGGCAACGAATACGGCCAGGCCTTCCGCGATGTGGAGTGGGAGGAGCGCATCCTCGAAATCACGCGAAAGCTCGGCATCGGCGCCCAGTTCGGCGGCAAGTACTTCTGCCACGACGTTCGCGTCATCCGTCTGCCCCGCCATGGCGCGTCGTGTCCGGTCGGGGTCGGCGTGTCGTGCTCGGCCGACCGTCAGATCAAGGCCAAGATCACCAAGGACGGCGTCTTCCTCGAACAGCTCGAGACCAACCCGGCCCAGTACATGCCGGAGATCGACGAAACGCATCTGGGCGGCGACGTTGTCAAGGTCGACCTGAACAAACCGATGCCCGAAGTCCTGGCCGAGCTCTCGAAGTATCCTGTGAAAACCCGGCTATCGCTTTCCGGCTCCCTGATCGTGGCGCGCGACATCGCGCACGCCAAGCTGAAGGAGCGACTCGATTCCGGCCAGGGCCTGCCGCAGTACTTCAAGGATTTGGGCGTCTATTACGCCGGCCCGGCGAAGACGCCGGAAGGTTTCGCGTCGGGCTCGTTCGGCCCGACCACGGCCGGGCGCATGGACAGCTACGTCGATCAGTTCCAAGCCGCCGGCGGCTCCATGGTGATGCTGGCCAAGGGCAACCGCTCCAAGGCGGTGACGGATGCCTGCAAGAAGCACGGCGGCTTCTATTTGGGCTCCATCGGCGGGCCGGCGGCGCGCCTCGCCCAGGACTGCATCAAAAAGGTCGAAATGGTCGAATACGAGGAACTGGGCATGGAGGCGATCTGGAAGATCGCCATCGAGGATTTCCCCGCCTTCATCGTGGTCGACGACAAGGGCAACGACTTCTTCGCCGAGTTCACGCACTGAGCCGAGGTTCGGGAGGACCTGCCATGAAGGATACCGAAAACTTCCGCATCGAGAAGGACGCGCTCGGCACCGTTGAGGTACCGGCGGACCGCTACTGGGGTGCGCAGACCGAACGCGCGCGCCGGAACATCAAAAACGGCTGGGAGAAGATGCAGATCGAGCTCAACCACGCCTTCGCGCTGCAGAAGAAGGCCGCCGCCCAGGCCAACATGGAACTCGGTAAGCTCGACGCAAACCTCGGCGCTGCCATCGGGAATGCCTGCGACGACATCGTTGCCGGCAAGCTCGACGCGGAATTCCCCTTGGCAGTCTGGCAGACCGGGTCAGGCACGCAGACCAACATGAACCTAAACGAGGTCGTCGCCAACCGCGCCAACGAAATCCTGGGTCAGCCGCTCGGCACCAAGAACCCGGTGCATCCCAACGACCACGTCAACATGAGCCAGTCGTCGAACGACAGCTTCCCGACGGTGATGCACGTGGCATTGCTGCTGCTCGGCAACGAACTTCTGGTGCCGGCGCTCGAGAACTTCCGCCATGCCATGGAGGCCAAGGCGAAGGAATTCGCCGGGCTGGTCAAGATCGGCCGCACGCACCTGCAGGACGCGACGCCGATGACACTCGGCGACGAGTTCCAGGCCTACGCGCATCAGTGCCAGCAAAATGAGCAGCGCTTGGACAAGGCCTATGTCCAGCTCTACGAACTCCCCCAAGGCGGCACCGCGGTCGGCACCGGTTTGAACGCGCCGGAGAACTTCGATAGCGTTTTCTGCGAGAAGATCTCGGCCTTGACCGGGCTCCTGTTCAAGCCCTGTCCCAACAAGTTCTATGCCCTGGCCGCGCATGACGCGCTGGTCAACCTGTCGGGCAAGCTCAACACCATCGCGGTCACGTCGAACAAGATCGCCAACGACATTCGCCTGATGGCGTCCGGCCCGCGCGCCGGCCTGGCCGAGATCACGTTGCCGGCCAACGAGCCGGGCTCCTCGATCATGCCGGGCAAGGTCAACCCGACCCAGGCCGAGGCGCTGACCCAGGTCGCCGCCCAGGTCATGGGCAACCACGTCACCGTCACCGTCGGCGGCACCCAGGGGCACCTGGAACTCAACGTGTTCAAGCCGGTGATGGTCTATTCCCTGTTGCAGTCGACCAAGCTCTTGGGCGATGCCCTCAACAGTTTCACCGAGAACTGCGTCAAGGGCATCCAGGCGAACGAGAAACGCCTGAAAGAGCTGACCGACGCGTCGCTGATGCTGGTGACCGCGCTGACGCCGCACATCGGCTACGACAAGGCGGCCGACATCGCGCTCAAGGCGCACAACGAGGGCTCGACCTTGAAAGAGGCCGCGCTTGCGCTCGGCTACGTCACGGCCGCAGACTTCGACACTTGGGCCGACCCCAAGACCATGCTGGGGAATAAGCGGTGAGCGCCGGCGCCAAGG
>JAYOXJ010000145.1:4773-8638 GCA_038152725.1 Rhodospirillaceae bacterium | reverse complement strand
CATCGACGCGTCCGAATGCGAGGAGGTGATCCTCGAACTCGAAGGCGCGCGCCTGGTGGTGCGCCGTGGCGCCAACGGCACCGGCCTGCCGGCGGCGCCCGTTCAGAGCGCCGGCCCAGCGCCGGCACGGCCCGCGCAAGCGGCCCAGACTCCGGCCGCGGCACCGGCGAAAGCGGCCCAACCGGCGGTCGCCGCGGACATCGCCGGCGGCACCGTGATCCGTGCCCCCATGGTCGGCACCTTCTATCGCCGCCCGGCGCCGGACCAGCCGGCGTTCGTCGAGGTCGGCACCAAGGTCAAGGCCGGCGACGCGCTCTGCCTGATCGAGGTGATGAAGCTCTACACCACCATCGAGACCACCACGGCCGGCACCGTCCGCCAGATCGCCGTGGAAGACGGCCAGCTGGTCGAGTTCAACCAGCCGCTGTTCACCATCCAGCCCGCCTGATCGGAAATTTGGGGTTTAGCGCGCGGTCCAACCGCCGTCGATCGGCAGCATGGCGCCGGTAATCGACGACGCCGCGTCGGAGCATAGGAACACCGCCAACTCTGCCACGTCCGCCGCCTCGACGAACCTACGCGTCGGATGCTTCTCGCCGACGAAGTCGCCGGCAACGGCATCGGCATCCTCACCGCGGTCGCGCGCCAGTTTCTGAATCTGCCGGTCGACCAATTCGGTGCGCACAAAGCCCGGGCAGATGGCGTTGGCGGTAATGCCGTCCTCGGCACATTCCAGCGCCACCGTCTTGGTCAGCCCGGCGATGCCGTGCTTGGCGGCGACATAGGCGGCCTTGCCCTTCGAAGCCACCAGGCCGTGCGTCGACGCGACGTTGATGATCCGCCCCCAGCCCTTGGAGCGCATCGTCGGCAACGCAAGCCGGATGGTGTGGAAGGCCGACGTCAGGTTGATGGCAATAATGCGATCCCACTGTTCGGGCGGGAATTCGTCGACCGGGGCGACGTGCTGGATGCCGGCGTTGTTGACCAGGATGTCGACCGGCTGGGCGTCGTCGGCGAGTTCCGACATCATGCGCGAAATCTGGTCAGCATCGGAAAGATCGGCGGCATCGTAGCGGACGCGCACCCCGGCGCGCTTGGCGATATCGGCGCGGATCGCCTCGATCTCGCCGGCGTCGCCGAAACCGTTCAACACCAGATCTGCACCGGCGCCGGCCATGGCGCGCGCGATGGCGAGCCCGATGCCCGAGGTCGAGCCGGTGACGAGCGCGCACTTGCCTTTCAGGTTCGCCATTTTCCTACCCCATGCCGATGCGGCGGGGCGCCGAGATCACGCCGCGATTACTTCGCGTTTCTGGGCCGGGAGCGGGTCATGTAGGCGTAGCCACCGACACCCAGGAACAAGACACCTTGTACCACGAAGAATTCTTTGGCGACATCGGTCATGCCGAGGAAACCGGCAAAGGCGGCACCGGCCATCAGCCAGCGCTCCCAGACGCGAATCGGGCGGAAGATATAGCCGTAGGCGGCGATGGCGACGGTCCATTGGATCGCCAGCACCTCGAGAATCGCCGGCACCACCTTCAACGGCATGTGCGGGAACGACATCAGCTCCGGCGAAAACACGAAAGCGAACGGGATGATGAAGGTGGTCATGGCGATCTTCATGGAATCCCAGGCCGTCTCCATGAACGATGCGCCCGCCAGTTTTGCCGCGGCGAGCACGCTGACCGCGACCGGCGGCGTCAGTGTCGAGAACACGGCGAAATAGAAGACGAAGAAGTGCGCCTGCAGCGGCGGCACGCCGATCTGCTGCATGAACGGCACCAGCGCCAGCGCCACAATGATGTAGGCGACCGGCGTCGGCAGGCCCATGCCGAGGATCAGCGAAACGATCATGGCGCCGATCAGCAGCAGAAGCTGCGAGTCGGGCAGGTACTGCACCAGCACCGAACCGAGCCGCCCCGAGAGGTTGGTGGTCAGCATCACCTGACCGAGCGGGCCGATGGCGATGAGCAGCAGGGACAGCACAGCGACCAGATAGAAGCCTTCCTCTACGGCTTCGTAGATCTGTTTTTTCTTGGGCCGGAACTCGCCCTGGAACATGCACATAGCGAAGGCGAGAACGATACCGACTAGGCCGGCGATCGACGGCGAACGATAGCCGAGCAGTAAATAGAGCACGGCGCCGAACGAGATCAGGAAAGTCGGCAGCATGCGCTTGATCATGCGCATGTCGGCTTCCTCGGCGAGCTTCGGCAGGTCGTGGCGCTTGGCGTAGACGGCAACGGCGATGGAAACGCCGACGAGATACAGCAGGCCCGGGATCATCGCCGACAAGGCGACGTCGATATAGGGCCGGTTGAGAAACGATGCGATGATGAAGGCGGCGAGGCCGAGAATCGGCGGCATGATCTGGCCGGCGGTAGAAGCCGTCGCCTCGATGGACCCGGCCATGGCGCCCGAATAACCGTACTTCTTCATCATCGGCACGGTCAGGCGTCCGGTCAGCACCACGTTGGAAACCGCCTGACCCATGATCGAGGCGACGATGCCGGATCCGATGATGGCCGGACCGGCGGCGCCGCCTGAAATCTTGCGCCCGGTCAACTTGCCGACCTCAAGCACCATGTCGAGCATGCCGACGCCAAGCAGGATAGCGGCGTAGATGATTAGGAAATAGATGGCGTCGGCGGCGACCTGGGCCAGATAGAAGAAGCCCTGGTTGGTGCCGAGGCCGATGTAATTCATGACGAACTTGGGATCGTAGTGCGGCGTGATGAACATCTGATTCTGGATCAGGTGTCCTTTGAAGAAGTATATGATCGAGATCGCGATCACGGTAGTCAGCAACCAGCCCCAATGCAGCAGCGTGAGCAGCAGGATCGAGCCGGTCATCAGCCAGCCGAAGAACATGTCGGTGTCGCTGAAGAACGGCTGATTGGTCTCGAGGTTGACGGCGTTGAGGAAGACGTAACCCATCGAGATGGTGCTGGTGACGAGCCCGACGACACTGGCGGCGAGGCGGACCTCGAAATATTTCTTGACCGCGTCGGTGATCTTTTCGTCGCACATGTTGCGGATCGCGAGGAGCCCGGTCATGGCGCAGGTGCCAAGAATAAACACGGAATAGTGCTGCGACGAGTTCTTGATCCAGCCGAACGCGGCGACGCCGATATAGACGGTCAAGGCGGCACCGATGATCACGAAGGGGATGTCGACGACGCGTCTCAGTTTCGTCCAACCGTTCATTTGGGGCTCCATGCTGCGCTATTCGGCATCGCCGTTCCTGTGTGTGCCGGGGTTTGTGTAAGTATTCGGTTTACCAGATAGGGCCGGTAACCAGGGCCGGGATCAGGTTGGCGATCCGGGCCCCGGCCGACAGATGTTCAGTCGGTTATTTCGGATAGGTCATCGCTTCACACTTCTTGGTGAGATCCCACCAGCCGAGTTCCTTGTAGGCCTTGATCGCACCCGGATGGGTGTTGTTCTCGTCCAGGCCGCAGGTCATCAGTTCCGGCGACCAGATGCGCCACAAGGCATGCAGCTCTTTCATCTTGGCGCCGATCTTACCGACCGCCTTGACGACCTTGTAGGCCTTGTCCTCGGAGAACGTCTCGTGCACCGCCTTGAAGGCGCGGTTGAAGCCGACGCCGAGCGGCTTGTCCTGGTGCGGCAGCGTCTTCGGCGGCAGCGTGATGTGCAGGAAGGTGGTGTTGAACTTCTTGTTGAGGGCGTCGATCTGCGCCTTGGTCATGCCGAGATAGCAGATCTTCTTGCCGGTGGCTTCGAGCTGACGCACCGGCCCGGGGATGATGAAGTTCTTCAACATCGGCTCGGCGCCGATCGGGGTGACGGCGGCGTCGGTGGCACCGTCGATCAACTGCTGGGTCAACTGGCCCGGCGT
>JAYOXJ010000145.1:0-4763 GCA_038152725.1 Rhodospirillaceae bacterium | reverse complement strand
CTGTGACGGATGTCGGAGTTGGCCGGCGTGACGCCGAAGGTATGCTCGAGCACGAGACGCGAGAACACGCCCCAGTCGGACTGGCCGCGAAGGCCGAGCGAGATGCGCTTACCTTTGAGATCCGCCATCGACTTGAGCGAGCAATCGAAGGTGGCGAGGAACTTGCCCTGGCCCCACCAGGCTTCACCGTAGAGCAGCTTCCACGGAACCTTCACGGGCTCGGGCAGGAACTCCTTCATCTCCTTGGAGCCGCCGGCGTAGGCGAGCTGGATCAGCGTATCCTCGGTGGCGAAGATCGACGTCTTCCACTTGTTCTTGTTCTGGCCCATTTCGCGGACGTTGTACATGTAGCCCGGCGTCTCCTGCGGAAGCAGCATGACGTCGGCCTGGCTCTGAATCATCTGGTTCATCAGAATGGTGTCGCCGGCCATGGGACCACAGCCGAACGGGCAGAGAAGTACCGGCACCGCATCGACGGCGCGGGCGGGGGTCTGAATGCCGAATACAGCGGCCGAAGTCACGGCAGCGGCAACGGCGAGGGACTTAAGTCGAGCAATTTGCATTATCGCCTCCCGGTTTTTGAATACCCCCCACGGGCGTAATCCTGTCTTGATGGACCCGCAGGATTTTCATATTTCGGAACAAAACGTATCATGAAGTGGACCCCTTGTCATTATGCGTATAAGGTTATTTGCATAGTTCTTAGGGGAACCTCCCGATCATGCCGAAAATTTACGCAGACCCTTTCGATGTCGAGGGCAAGGCCTTCATCGTCGCCGGTGCCGGTGGCGGATTGGCCTCGGCCATCGTTCCGGCGCTGGCCGAACGCGGCGCCAAACTGATGCTGTTCGATATCGACGCCGAGCGGCTGGCAGCCGCCGCGATAGCGGCGCCGGGTGCGGAAACCATGCTTGCCGACATCACCGACGAAGCCGCCATGACGGCGGTGGCGAAGGCCGCCCAAGCCGCTTTCGGCCGCGTCGATGGCGGCGTCAACGCTGCCGGCCTGCTGCCGATCGCTCGCGCCCTCGAAATGGACATGGAAATCTTCCGCCGCTGCCAGGAGGTCAACGTCACCGGCGCTCTCCTGTTCTCGCGTGCGCTGGCCGCTGTCATGAAGCCTGGCGGCGGGCGCATCGTGCACATCGCCTCGGTTTCCAGCTACGTCGCCAATCCGGGTTACGCTGCCTATGCGCCCTCGAAGGGCGCGCTGCTGCAGTTGATCCGGGTGCTCGCCCGCGAATGGGCGGCGGACGGTATCACCGTCAACGGCATCGGCCCGGCATTGACCGAAACACCGCTGACCGCCGACTACCTCGCCGATCCCGAGTTCCGCAAAAATGCCATCGGCGTCATTCCCATGGGCCGGCTCGGCGAGCCCGAGGACATCGTCGCCACGACGCTGTTGCTGTTGGCGCCGGGCGGTGCTTTCGTGACCGGGCAGGTGATCTGCGTCGACGGAGGCCGCACCCTTGTATGAACTGAGCCGCGCAGACGGCGCCCCCACGGGCGGCGCCGAGATACCCGCCGAGGGCCGGGCCGGCGGGGCCGGCGCGGCCGACACCGCCGCCGCCTGCCGGCACGCCATCGAAAGGCTTGATGGCCCGGTCGGCGCCTGGATCGCCCTCGATTGGGGCGCCGTCGCCATCCAAGTGGCCGAACTGGAGCGCCGCCCCGACTGGCGCAGGCTGCCGCTCGCCGGCCTGCCCGTCGCCATTAAGGACATCTTCGACACCCACGACTTCCCGAGCGCCTACGGTTCGGAAATCTATACCGCCAACCGCCCCGCCGCCGACGCCGCCGCGGTGGCCGCACTCCGCGAAGCCGGCGCCATCGTCGCGGGCAAATCGGTGAGCACCGAGTTCGCTTACTGGAAGGCGGGCAAGACCCGGAACCCGCTCGATCCCAAGCGCTCGCCCGGTGGCTCGTCGTCGGGCTCGGCCGCCGCCGTCGCCGCCGGCATGGTACCGCTCGCCATCGGTTCGCAGACCGCCGCCTCGACCGTCCGCCCGGCATCCTATTGCGGCATCGTCGGCTTCAAACCGACCATCGGCCTGGTCAGCCTGTCCGGCGCCAAGGCGCTTTCGAATTCCCTCGATACCGTCGGTGTGTTCGCCCGCGACGTCGCCGGTGCCGCGTTGATCGCCGCCGTATTGACGCGCCGCCCGGCCATCGCCGCCGCCGGCATTTCGGAAGAGCCGCCGTCGTTCCGTCTGGCGCGCGCGGCCGAATGGTCGCTGGTCGAGGCCGCCACGCTGGCCCGAACCGAAGCCGCCGTGAGACATCTCGCCGACGCCGGCGCCAAGGTTTCCGATGTCGATTGCGCGCCCCCCTTCGCCGATCTCTACGCCATCCAGACCAACGTCATGGCGTTCGAGGCGGCGCGCGAGCTGGCGCACGAGCGCGTCCGCCACCACGACCGCCTGAGCGAGCCCTTGCGTCAGCTGTTCGAGATCGCCGGCGCGATTTCGTCCGACGACTACGACCACTGCTGCGCCATCCGCGATCAGGCCCGTGCGCGTCTCGACGATTTGTTCGAACCGGCCGAGTTCCTGCTGGCGCCGAGCACGCTGGCGGAAGCGCCACTGTTCGAACAGGGCACCGGAAGCCCCGACATGAGCCGCGCCTGGACACTGTTGGGCCTGCCGTCGATCACCGTGCCGATCGGTCCGGGTCCCAGCGGCATGCCGCTGGGGTTGCAGGTGGCGGCGAGGCCGCGCCAGGACGCCCGCCTGATCGAGGCCGCGCGCTGGATCGAGGCGCGGCTGGGCGCGGGCCCGCATGCTTGAAACCATCGAGGGCGTCCTCGCCCACCTGCCGCCTCTCGTCGAAATCGTTGCAACGCTCGCGGTCGTGGTCCTCGGCGGCGTCGTACGCGGCTTCACCGGTTTCGGCGCGGCGCTGATCATCGTGCCCAGCGTGGCGCTGGTCTACGACCCGAAGACCGCGGTGGTACTGCACGCGCTGATCGAAATCCCCGGCATCCTGCAATTGCTGCCCGACGGCATCCGTGATTGCGAGCGTAGGACCGTGTTGCCGATGTTGCTCGGCGTCCTCGTCGCACTTCCGCCAGGCATGTACTTCCTGGTTTCCATCGACGCCCAGATCATGCGCGTCGTCATGTCGGTCTCGGTGCTGGCCATGGTCGGGCTGTTGGCCACGGGCTGGAAATACAAGGACACCGTCGGTCCCCGCGTCGCCGCCGTGGGCGGCCTCGGTGGCGGCTTCATCCACGGCGCCACCGGCGTCGGCGGGCCGCCGATCGTGACCCTTTTGATGTCCAAGGCCGACGACGCGCGGCGCACGCGCGGCAATATCCTGATCATGATGGCGTCGCTGCTGATCGTCGCCATGCCGGCGCAATATTTTTACGGGTTGTTCCACGTCCAGGTGGTAACGCTGTCGGCAATCCTGGCGCTGGTCTACGTGCTTTCGACCTATATGGGAACGGTGCTGTTCCGCCGCTTCGGCGGCCGCCGTTTCCGCAAGGGCGCGATGGTGGTGCTCGGCCTGACCGCGCTCTCGACGCTGGTCGGCAGCCTGCTCTGACCAGCTTTCCGGTCTAGGCGCACGACGGACCCGCGTTGGTGGCGTTCGTACCGGCCGGCCTGTAGGATCGGACGCGGGAGGACGCCACCATGGAAATCCGCAAGACCGTACTGCTCAGGGAAACCATCACCGCCGACGGCACCGGCAAGGCCTGCCGGCGGATCACCCGGGTCGCCGCGCTCGCCGTGATCCGCAATCCCTACGCCGGCGCCTTCACCGATGACCTATCGCAACTGTTCGACATGGGCGGGCAACTCGGCGAACGGCTGATGGCCGAAGCCGTCGGAATGCTGGGCGGGCCGCCGGTGAGTTACGGCAAGGCGGCGATCGTCGGCATCGACGGCGATCTCGAGCACGGCGGCGCGATGATCCATCCGAAACTCGGCAAGCCGATGCGCGCCGCCGTCGGTGGCGGCGCAGCGCTGATCCCGTCGAACGCCAAGGTCGCCGCCATGGGAACCGCCATCGACCTGCCGCTCGGCCACAAGGACGAAGCCTGGTCGTTCGATCATTTCGACACCATGACGGTGATGGTCGCCGACGCGCCGCGCGCCGACGAGATCGTGCTCTGCATGGCGGTCGCCGACGGCCCTCGCCCACATCCCCGCGTCGGCAGCAAGCCGATCACCGATTGAAGGCGCGTTTTGGCTGGGGAAAGTCATGAATAAAGCCCCGGGCGGACGCGCGGGGCCTGTCATACTTGTCTAAAACCGAATGGCGCGCCCGGGAGGACTCGAACCCCCAACCTCCTGATCCGTAGTCAGACGCTCTATCCAATTGAGCTACGGGCGCATGCTCCGGTTGCGAAGCGCGCGGACACTACTGTAAGGCGGCGCGGATAGCAAGCGCTTGTGACTGCATTTCCGGTCCCTTCCGAAGGCCCTTGCCGACGCCCCTCGACGGCATCCGCGAAGACCCTAGAAAAGCTGGCGCGATTGCCTTAATTGCGTGGAAAAATAGGAACTTGTCGCGTCTCCGGCCTTTGAGTACACTCACTTGCTAACCAGGGGGCCGTTCGGCTCGGGCGTTATGGCTTCGACCGGCGGGCGTTCGATCAAACGTGGGTTATCGTCACCAGACGGCATTTTATTTGTTAATTAATCCTTTTCGGGCGATAACAGTTGTATGTGCCGGACGGGGACAATGAAAAACAAGGCAGTCGAGTAGAATGGATCATAATAAATTACGCCTCCAGGCCATCGGCCCGGTCCTGA
>JAYOXJ010000144.1:0-8753 GCA_038152725.1 Rhodospirillaceae bacterium | reverse complement strand
TGATGGTGACGCAGATTTGCGAGGCCAAGGGCATCCAGCGCCGCATCGGCTTCGAACTGATCATCGAGACCGCGCTCGGCCTGCAGAACATGGCCGAAATCGCCGCCGCGTCGAAGCGGAACGAATCGCTGCACTTCGGTGTCGCCGACTACGCCGCCTCGACCAAGGCGCGGACCACCGGCATCGGCGGCCCCAATCCGGACTACCACGTACTCACCGACGCCGATGCCGCGGGCAAGCGCGAGGTGCACTGGGGCGACGTCTGGCACTATCCGATCCACAAGATGGTGGTGTGCGCCCGCGCCAACGGGCTGCGCCCGATCGACGGGCCGTTCGGCGACATCCGCGACCCCGACGGTTACGCCGCCCAGGCCAAGCGCGCTGCCGTGCTCGGCTGCGAGGGCAAATGGGCGATCCATCCCTCGCAGATCGAAATCGCCAACGAGATCTACAGCCCGAGCAAGGCCGAGGTCGCCAAGGCCAAGGCCATTCTTGCCGCCATGAAGCAGGCGCAGAAGGAAGGCAAGGGCGCGGTCACGCTCGACGGCCGGCTGATCGACATCGCCTCGATCCGCCAGGCCGAAGTCATGGTCAAGAAGGCGCGCGAAGTGGCGCGTGCCGGAAAGAAGTAGTCACCGGGGTCCGATCTTTTGGGTGTGCTTTTACCGCACGCCCACGACGTGGTAAAAAAAGCGGTCATGCATAATTACCTCGACTTCGAAAAGCCGATCGCCGAACTGGAAGGCAAGATCGAGGAACTGCGCCATCTCAGCAGTTCCGGCGAGGTCAATATCGCCGACGAGGTCGTCAAACTGCAGGCCAAGGTCGATCGGCTCTTGGTGCAGACCTATTCCAAGCTTACGCCGTGGCAGAAGACCCAGGTGGCGCGTCACCACGAACGCCCGCACGCGCTCGATTACATCCGTGCCTGGGTCGAGGGCTTCACACCCTTGGCCGGCGACCGCGCTTTCGCCAACGATCCGGCTATCGTCGGAGGGCTTGGCCGGTTTCGCGGTCGCTCGGTGATGATGATCGGCACCGAAAAGGGCACCGGCACCGAAAACCGGGTGAAACACAATTTCGGCATGGCCAAGCCCGAGGGCTACCGCAAGGCGGTGCGCCTGATGGAGATGGCCGATCATTTCGGCCTTCCGGTCATCACCCTGGTCGACACGCCCGGCGCCTATCCCGGTATCGACGCGGAGGCGCGCGGTCAGGCCGAGGCCATCGCGCGCTCGATCGAGACATGCCTGAACCTCAAGGTGCCGATGGTCAGCCTGATCGTCGGCGAGGGCGGATCAGGCGGTGCTATTGCGCTCGCCGCCGCCAACAACGTGCAGATGCTGGAGCACTCGATCTATTCGGTGATCTCGCCGGAAGGCTGCGCCTCGATTCTGTGGCGCAGCGGCGACCTTGCCCAGGAGGCGGCTTCGGCGCTCAGGCTGACGGCGCAGGACTTGAAGCAGCTCGGCGTCATCGACAACGTCATCCCCGAGCCGATCGGAGGCGCCCATCGCGAGCGCGAACAGGCCATTGCGGCGGCAGGGGACGCGGTCGCCGAAGCCCTCGACGAGCTTGTCGAATTCGACGGCATGGAGCTGCGCAACAAGCGCCGCGAGAAATTCCTCGCCATGGGTAAGAACGGGCTCGGCTAACCCCGGTTGGGCGGACCGCCGATCAATAGGACTTCGGCAGTCCCAGCACCTTCTCGGCGATGAAGTTCAGCACCATCTGCTGGCTCACCGGCGCGATGCGGTTGATCATCACTTCGCGCATCAATCTCTCGACGTGGAACTCCTTGGCATAGCCCATGCCGCCATGCGCCAGCACGGCGCGTTCGCAGGCGGTGAAGCCGGCTTCCGAACCCAGGTACTTCGCCGCGTTGGCCTCGGCGCCGCAGGGCTGGCCGGCGTCGTAGAGATTGCCTGCCTTTAGGCACATCATCCAGGCCGCCTCCAACTGCGCCCAACTCTCCGCCAGCGGGTGCTGGATGCCCTGGTTCTGACCGATCGGACGGCCGAACACGACGCGTTCCTTGGCGTACTCGGCGGCGCGGCGGATCGCCTCCAAGCCGATGCCGACGGCCTCGGCGCCGATCAGGATGCGTTCCGGGTTCATGGAATAGAGGATGTAGCGGAAGCCCATGCCCTCTTCGCCGATCAGGTCTTCCGCCGGCACTTCGAGGCCGTCGATGAAGACTTCGTTGGAGTCGACCGACTTCCTACCCATCTTGTCGATCTCGCGCACGTCGCAGGCTTTGCGGTCGAGATCGGTGTAGAACAGCGACAGGCCGTCGATGCCGCGCTTGCACTGGTCCTTGGGCGTGGTGCGGGCGAGCAGCAGGATCTTATCGGCGACCTGGGCGGTCGAGGTCCAGACCTTGCGGCCGTTGATGACGTAGCCGGTATTGGTGCGCTCGGCACGCGTGGTGATCGAGCCGGTATCCAGCCCGGCGTTCGGCTCGGTGACGCCGAAGGCGCTCTTCTGTTCGCCCTTGATGATCGGTGGCAGCCACCGCTGCTTCTGTTCGTCGTTGCCGAACACGGCGACCGCCTTGGGGCCGAACACGTTCATGTGGATGGCGCTGGCCGCCTGCATGGCGCCCGATGAGGACGCGATGGCGCGCATCATCACGGCGGCCGAGGCGATACCGAGATCGGCGCCGCCGTAGGCTTCCGGGAACGAGACCCCGAGCCAGCCGCCCTCGGCCATGGCGCGGTAGAATTCCTCGGGGAAGCCGCCGTGCTTGTCCTTCTCGAGCCAGTAGTCGTCGCCGAAATCGGCCATGATCTGGCCGATGCCGTCCTCGATGGCGCGTTGCTCCTCGCTCAGCGTGAAGTCCATGGCGATGCTCCCGTGTCAAAGGTCCCGGTGGCGGGCGTCGATCCCACAACATGGCCATATTCACGCCCGGCGGCAAGACGCCGGCGCGTTGTTTTCACTAGGAGAAACGGCGCGCGTAGCGCCTACATCGAGCCGTGGCAGTGCTTGTACTTCTTGCCTGAACCGCACGGACAAGCAGCGTTCCGCGATACCCGTCCCCAGGTCGCGGGATCGTTCGGGTCGACGTTGTCGGAGGCCTTGCGGCGGTTGAGCGGCACCGACGCCATGGCGGCCTCGTCGTCCTCCGCCTCGTCGACGACGAAGGCGGGATCCTCGCGGGTTTCGAACATCTGCTGCTGCGAGCGGCCGAACAGGTCCTCGTTCGGGTCGGAAAGCTGCAGTTCGACCAAGGCCAGCACTTGGGTTACGCGTTCGCGCAGCCCGTCGAGCATGTCCTCGAACAGCTGGAAGGCTTCCTGCTTGTATTCGTTCAGCGGGTCGCGTTGCGCGTAGGCTCGGAGCCCGATGCCCTGGCGCAGGTGGTCGAGGGTCAAAAGGTGTTCTTTCCAGACCTGGTCGAGGAGCTGCAACAACAGGCTCTTCTCCACGCTCCGCATGATCTCGGGGCCGTAATTGGCGGCTTTTTCCGCCATCTTGCGGTTGGCCGCACCCAGCAGGCGCTCGCGGATTTCCGCGTCGGCGATACCCTCTTCCTTGGCCCAGTCGTTGACCGGCAGATCGAGGCCGAAGATGCGCCGCACTTCCTCGTGCAGGCCGTCCACGTTCCACTGTTCGGCATAGGCCTTTTCTGGAATGGCGCGCGCCACCACGTCGTCGATCACCTGCTCGCGCATGAACTGGATTTCGTCGGAGACGTCCTCGGTCGACATCAGTTCCTTGCGCTGCTCGTAGATGACCTTGCGCTGGTCGTTCATGACGTCGTCGAACTTCAGGAGGTTCTTGCGGATCTCGAAGTTGCGCGCCTCGACCTTCTGCTGCGCCTTTTCCAGTGCCTTGTTGACCCACGGATGCACGATCGCCTCGCCGGCTTCGAGGCCGAGCTTCTGCAGCATGCCGTCAATGCGCTCGGAGCCGAAAATGCGCATCAGGTCGTCTTGCAAAGAGAGATAGAACTTCGACGCGCCGGCGTCGCCCTGGCGCCCGGCACGGCCGCGCAGCTGGTTGTCGATGCGGCGGCTTTCGTGGCGTTCGGTGCCGAGCATGAAGAGACCGCCGGCATCGATCACCACCTTGCGGCGCTCGGCGATCTCGGCCCGTATCTTGGCCACAGCCTCGTCGTGAGCGGGGGTGTCGGTCTCGGCCTTGACCTCCTGCATCACGCGCATCTCGAAATTGCCGCCGAGCTGGATGTCGGTGCCGCGGCCGGCCATGTTGGTAGCGATGGTCACAGCACCCGGCTCGCCGGCCTGGGCGACGATGAACGCTTCCTGCTCGTGGTGGCGGGCGTTCAGGACGTTGTGCTTGATGTTCTGCTTCTTCAGCAGGGCGGAAAGGAATTCCGATTTCTCGATCGACACCGTACCGACCAGGATCGGCTGCTTGCGCTCGTTGCAATCCCTGATCTGCTCGATGATAGCGTCGTATTTCTCTTCCGCCGTCCGGTAGACCTCGTCGTCCATGTCGTCGCGGATGCAAGGCACGTTGGTCGGCACCTCGATCACTTCGAGCTTGTAGATTTCCGAGAATTCGCCGGCTTCCGTCATCGCCGTGCCGGTCATGCCGGCAAGCTTGGGATAGAGACGGAAGTAGTTCTGAAAGGTGATCGAGGCCAGAGTCTGGTTTTCGTTCTGGACGTGAGCGCCTTCCTTGGCTTCCAGCGCCTGGTGCAGGCCTTCGGAGTAGCGCCGGCCTTCCATCATGCGGCCGGTGAACTCGTCGATGATGATTACCTGGTCGTCCTTGACGATGTAGTCGGTGTCGCGTTCGAACATCTTGTGGGCACGCAGCGCCTGGTTGGCGTGATGCACCAGCGATACGTTGTGAAGATCGTAGAGGTTGCCCTCCTGCAACAGCCCGGCACCGCGCAGCAGTTCCTCGATATGCTCGTTGCCCTTTTCGGTGAAGCTGACGGCGCGCGACTTCTCGTCCTTCTCGAAATCGCCTTCGTCGAGGTCGGGGATCAGCTTGTCGATGGCCTTGTAGAGATCGGAGATGTCTTCCGTCGGACCGGAGATGATCAGCGGCGTGCGCGCTTCGTCGATGAGAATGCTGTCGACTTCGTCGACGATGGCGAAATTGAATTCACGCTGCACCATGTCTTCGAGCGAGAACTTCATGTTGTCGCGGAGATAGTCGAAACCGAGCTCGTTGTTGGTGCCGTAGGTGACGTCGCAGGCGTACTGTTCGCGGCGCTCTTCGTCGCTGAGTGCGTGGACGATGCAGCCGACGCTGAGGCCGAGGAACTTGTAGACGCGGCCCATCCAGTCCGAGTCGCGCTTAGCCAGGTAGTCGTTGACCGTGACAACGTGCACACCGAGGCCTTCGAGGGCATTGAGATACACCGGCAAGGTGGCCACCAGGGTCTTGCCTTCGCCGGTCTTCATCTCGGCGATCTGGCCGCGGTGGAGCATGATGCCGCCCATCAGCTGTACGTCGAAATGGCGCTGACCGAGAGTGCGCTTGGCGGCCTCGCGCACGGTGGCGAAGGCATCGATCAGGATGTCGTCGAGGCTCTCACCGGCTTCAAGGCGACCCTTGAGCCAGGGCGTGCGTGCCTTCAGCGTGGCGTCGTCGAGCGCTTTCATTTCGGGCTCGAGCGCGTTCACCGCGTCGATGAGCGGCTGCAGCTTCTTGACGTAGCGGTCGTTGGCGGAGCCGAATAGCGACTTGGCGAGAGCTTGGAGCATGAATTTTCAACTCTTCGGCGCGCCAGGTTGGTCAAAAGAAACGGTTTCGGCTGGTGCCGGAGACGCCCGCTTTGACGAACGCGGACGGCCGGCCGTTTTCGGCGCGAGCAAGAGATACGTTCGCAAGCACGGACTGTCAATGCGAAGCGGCGGATTCTGACGGTTTCCTGCGTTTCCGGGGCTTTCCAACCGGCCCCTGCCGGGTCATATTGGTGCCTGACTGGCCGGCAGCGAGGGCCGAACATGTAATTCAACCGCAAACTGTTGATCCTGCCTCCGGTGGCCGCCGGTATCGCGCTTCTCGCCTACGTCGCCACCCACAAGTCACCACCGAAGACCAAGCCGCCGGCCGAGACCGTGCGCCACGTGCGCGTGTTCGAAGTCCAGCCCGGCAACGTGGTGCCCAGCGTAAAGGGGTTCGGCGCGGTGACGCCGGGCAACAAATGGACTGCCACCAGCCAAGTCGGCGGCGAGATCGTCCACGTCCATCCGGGTCTCAAGAAGGGCGCCGTGCTCAAGGCCGGCGACGAGATCGTCAGGGTTTCGCCGGCCGACTACGAGATCGCGGTGAAGCGCGCCGAGGCCAACATCCGCGGCGCCGTCGCCCGCATCGACGAACTGGCGGTGTCGGAGAAGAACACTGGCGAAGGGCTGGAGATCGAAAAGCGCGCCTTGAAGCTGTTGGAGGAGGACCTGGGCCGCCAAACCAAATTGCTGGCCCGCGGCGCCGCCTCGCAGACCGCAGTCGACAACAAGACCCGCGACGTGCTGGCGCAGAGGAAGAAGGTGCTCGACCTGCAGAGCACGCTCCGGCTGTTGCCGGTGCAGAAGGCCCAGCAGGAATCGCAAAAGGCGGTATCCGAGGCCGAACTGCATCAGGCCAGGCTCAACCTCGCGCGCACTTCGATCAAGCTGCCGTTCGATGCGCGCATCGTCTCGGTCGAGGCCGAACTGGCGCAATACGCCCAGCCGGGCCAAACGCTGGCCACCGCCGACTCGGTCGCCACCGCCGAGGTCGAGGCGCAGGTGCCGCTGCAGCGCTTCCGCAACATGGTCTCCGCCATCCACGGCGCCGGGCGTACCGGCCCAATCGAAATGTCGGAACAGATTTTCGCGACCATGGTCCAGCGCATCGGCTTCCAGGCGACCGTCCGCCTCGCCACCGGTGACGAGGTGATCGAGTGGCCGGCCCGTTTCGCGCGCATCAGCGACACCATCGACCCTAAGACCCGTACCGTCGGCGTCATCGTCGTCGCCGATGGCCCCTATGAGAACCTGGTGCCGGGCAAGCGCCCGCCGCTGGCCAAGGGGCTATTCGTTGAGGTCGAATTGCGCGCGCGTGCATTGGAAGGCCAGTTGCTGGTGCCGCGGGGTGCCCTGCATGAGGGCCGCGCCTACGTCGTCGGTGCCGACGGCCGGCTCGAGATCCGCGCCGTCGAGACCGGCTTGCGCCAGGGCAACGTCGCCACCGTCGCCAAGGGCCTCAAGGCCGGCGACCGCATCGTCGTCTCGGACTTGAGCCCGGCGGTACCCGGCATGGCGCTGAAGGTTACCCTCGATACCGCGCTTGCTGATGCCGTCCGCCGCGAGGCGCTAGCGAGCCCCACGGGCGAGGGCGGCCAATGATCCGCTTCTTCGCCGGCCATCCGACGGCGGCAAACCTCTTGATGATCGCCTTCGTGGTGATCGGCCTTGCCGCCGCGCCGAGCCTGCAGCGCGAGACCTTTCCGCGCACCGAACCTTCCAAGGTCGAGGTCCGCGTGCTCTATCCGGGCGCTGGGCCGGAGGAGGTCGAAGAGGCGATCTGTCAGCGCATCGAGGACGCCATCGACGCCGTCACCAACGTCGAGGAGGTGACCTGCGAAGCCAACGAAGGGGTCGCGCGCGCCGTCGTCGAGATGGTCGAGGGCGGCGTATTCGACCGCTTCACCGCCGACGTGAAGACCGAGATCGACGCCATCACCGATTTTCCCGATACTGCCGAACAGCCGACCATCCGCCAGCTGGGGCGGACCGACTTCGTCGCCTCCGTCGCCGTCACCGGACCGGCTGACCGCAACGACCTGAAGGCGCTCGCCTGGGACATCAAGGAGCGCATGCTGCGCTGGGGCGGCATCCCCAAGGTCGACATCGTCGGCTTTTCCGATCATCAGGTGCGCATCGAACTGAAGCAGGGCGCGCTCCGCCAGTTCGGCCTTTCGGTCGCCGACATCGCAAATCAGATCAAGCGCCAGAGCGTCGACCTGCCGGCCGGACGCATCGAAACGCGCGAGCGCGAACTGCTGTTGCGGTTCGCCGACGAACGCAAATCGGCGGCCGAGTTCCGTGACCTGGTCGTGGTTTCCAGCAGTACCGGCGGGCAGATCCGGCTCGGCGATATCGCCACCATCACCGAACGCTTCGAACTGGACGAGGACAAGATCGTCTTCAACGGCAAGACGGCCGCCATCCTCGACGTCACCAAAACCGAGAGCCAGGACACGCTCAACGTCATCGACGCTCTCAACGCCTTCCTCGCGCACGAGCGCGCGACCGGCCCCAAGGCTGTCGAACTCGCCATCACCAAGGACATCTCGTCGATCGTCCGCGACCGCCTGGACCTCTTGATCACCAACGGCGTGCAGGGGTTGGTGCTGGTGTTCGCGACACTCTGGCTGTTCTTCGGGCTCCGTTATTCGTTCTGGGTGGCGATGGGGCTGCCGGTCTCGTTCCTCGGTGCGGTCGCGCTGATGAGCGCCATCGGCTACTCCATCAACATGCTGACCATGGTCGGTCTCCTGATCGTCATCGGCATCCTGATGGACGACGCCATCGTCATTTCGGAGAACATCGCGAGCCAGCGCGAAAAAGGAAAGTCGCCGCTCGACGCCGCCATCGAGGGCACCCGACAGGTGGTGCCAAGCGTGTTCGCGTCGTTCGCCACCACGACGTGTGTGTTCGGCTCGCTCGCCTTCCTCAAGGGCGACATCGGCCACGTTCTCAAGGTGGTGCCGGTGGTCATGCTGCTGGTGCTGGTGGTCTCGCTGATCGAGGCCTTCATCATCTTGCCGCGCCACCTGTTCC
>JAYOXJ010000143.1:0-8777 GCA_038152725.1 Rhodospirillaceae bacterium | reverse complement strand
TGTTGACCGGGCAGCCGTTGTGACAGAACGGGATGCCGCAATCCATGCAGCGCGCACCCTGTTTCGAGACCGCCTCATCGGCGAGCGGGACATAGAACTCGTCATAGTTCTTCAGCCGCTTCGCCACCGGTTCGTAGGTGCGGTCCTGCCGTTCGATCTCCATGAAGCCGGTGGGCTTGCCCATGGTCCTGAAACTCCCGTCGGTTCTGGTTTATTCGCCGGCGGCGACGTTGAGCGCCGGGGCGGCTTCCGCCTCGAGCTTGTCTTCCACCGCCTGCTCGGCCCTGAGCTCGAGCAGCGCGCGCTTGTAGTCGACCGGCAAGATCTTGAGGAACTTGGGCAGGTATTCGTCCCAATTCTTCAGGATCGTCTTGGCGCGCGCGCTATCTGTATAGTGCACGTAGCGCTCGATCAGCGTCTTCAGGCGCCGGGCGTCGTCGCCGAGCACGTCGTCGAAGATGTCCTCGAAGGCCATGGCGCCGGCAGACTTGGTCTTGGTGCTGATCGGCTCCAGCTGGATCATGTCGCCGTTGCAGCGCTTGACGAAATCCCCGGCCTCGTCGAGCACGTAGGCGATGCCGCCCGACATGCCGGCGGCGAAGTTGCGGCCGGTCTTGCCGAGCACGACGACGCAGCCGCCGGTCATGTATTCGCAGCCGTGGTCGCCGACGCCCTCGATCACCGCGACGGCGCCCGAGTTGCGCACCGCGAAGCGTTCGCCGGCGACGCCGTGGAAGTAGCACTCGCCGGAAATGGCGCCGTAGAGCACGGTGTTGCCGACGATGATGTTGTCCTCGGGCACGATCGGGCTCTTTGGCGACGGGCGCACCACGAGACGGCCGCCGGAAAGGCCCTTGCCGACGTAGTCGTTGGCATCGCCGACGAGATCAAGTGTCACGCCCTTGGCCACCCAGGCGCCGAAGCTCTGGCCGGCGGTGCCGGTCATGGCGATGTGGATAGTGTCGTCGGGCAGGCCGGCATGGCCGTATCGCTTGGCGACCTCGCCGGACAGCATGGCGCCGACGGTTCGGTTGACGTTGCGCACCGGCATCTCGATCTGCACCGGTTTGCCGCTTTCGAGCGCCGGCTTGGCGAGTTCGATCAGCTTGTTGTCGAGCGCCTTGTCGAGGCCGTGGTCCTGCTTTTCGCAGTTGTAGGTGGCGACGTCCGGCCCGGCGCTCGGCTTGGCGAACATCAGCGAGAAGTCGAGACCCTTGGCCTTCCAGTGGGTGATCGCGTCGCGCGCGTCGAGGCGGTCCATGCGGCCGATCATCTCGTTCACGGTGCGGAAGCCGAGTTCGGCCATAATCTCGCGCACTTCCTCGGCGATGAAGGTGAAGAAGTTGATGACGTGCTCGGGCTGGCCGGTGAAGCGCTTGCGCAGTTCCGGGTCCTGCGTGGCGACGCCGGCCGGGCAGGTGTTGAGATGGCACTTGCGCATCATGATGCAGCCCGACGAAATCAGCGCCGCCGTGGCGAAGCCGAACTCGTCGGCGCCCAGGAGCGCGCCGATGACTACGTCGCGGCCGGTGCGGAGACCGCCGTCGACCTGCACGGCGATGCGGCCGCGCAACTGGTTGAGCACCAGCGTCTGGTGCGTCTCGGCCAGGCCGATTTCCCAGAACGAGCCGGCGTTCATGATCGACGTCAGCGGGCTCGCGCCGGTGCCGCCGTCGTTGCCGGAGATGGTGACGTGGTCGGCATGCGCCTTGGAGACGCCGGCCGCGACCGTGCCAACGCCGACTTCCGAGACCAGCTTCACGGAGATGCGGGCCTGCGGGTTGACGTTCTTCAGGTCGTGGATCAGCTGCGCCAAATCCTCGATCGAATAGATGTCGTGGTGCGGCGGCGGCGAAATCAGGCCGACGCCGGGGGTCGAATGGCGTACCCGCGCGATCCACTTGTCGACCTTGTGGCCGGGCAGCTGGCCGCCCTCGCCGGGCTTGGCGCCTTGGGCCATCTTGATCTGCAGGTCGTCGGCGTTGACCAGGTACTCGGTGGTGACACCGAAGCGGCCCGACGCGACCTGCTTGATCGCCGACTTCATGGAGTCGCCGTTCTCGAGCGGCTTGTAGCGCACGCCGTCCTCGCCGCCTTCACCGGTGTTGGACTTGCCGCCCATGCGGTTCATGGCGATGGCCAGCGTGGTGTGCGCCTCCCACGAGATCGAGCCGAACGACATGGCGCCGGTGGCGAACCGCTTGACGATCTCGCTCGCCGGTTCGACCTCGTCGAGCGGCACCGGCACGCCGGCGCGCTTGAGCTTGAACAGGCCACGCAGGTTGCGCAGCTTTTTCGACTGGTCGTTGACCTTGGCGGTGAAGCGCTTGAAGCCCTCGTAGTTGCCGGACCTGACCGAATGCTGCAGCAGACCGACGGTCTCCGGGTTCCAGACGTGCTCTTCGCCGCGGAGCCGGAAGGCGTATTCGCCGCCGACGTCGAGCGCGTTCCTGAGCACCGGGTCGTCGCCGAAGGCGGCGACATGTCGGCGCACGGTTTCCTCGGCGACCTCGTCGAGACCGATGCCCTCGATCTGGGTCGCGGTCTTGGTGAAGTACTTGTCGACGAAGGCGCTGTTGAGGCCGACGGCATCGAAAATCTGGGCGCCACAGTAGGACTGGTAGGTGGAGATGCCCATCTTCGACATCACCTTCATCATGCCCTTCGAGATCGCCTTGATGTAGCGCTTGTGGATCTCGTACTCCTTGGTCATCGGCTCGGAGAGCTCGTGACGGAGCGCCGACAGTGTGTCGAGCGCCAGGTACGGGTTAATAGCCTCGGCGCCGTAGCCGGCGAGCAGGCAGAAGTCATGCACCTTGCGCGCCTCGCCAGTCTCGACGACGAGGCCGACCTCGGTGCGCAAGCCGGCACGGATCAGGAAGTGATGCACGGCGGCGGTCGCCAACAACGACGGAATGGCGACGTTGTCGGCGTTCACGCCGCGGTCAGAGAGCACCAGGATGTTGTGGCATTCCTCGACCGTGCGCTTGGCCCGTTCGCAGAGCGCGGCGAGCGCCTTTTCCATGCCCTTGGCGCCGTCGCGGACCGGATAGCAGATCGACAGCGTTTCGGCGTGGAAGTCGGCGTCGATCACGTGTTCGATGCGGCGCACTTTCTCCAGATCGCCGTTCGACAGGATCGGCTGGCGCACTTCCAGGCGCTTGTGGCTGCCGCCGGTCTCGAGGTCGAGCAGGTTCGGCCGCGGGCCGATCAGCGACACCATCGACATCACCGATTCCTCGCGGATCGGGTCGACCGGCGGGTTGGTGACCTGGGCGAAGTTCTGGTGGAAGTAGTCGAACAGCACCTTCGGCCGGTCGGACAGCACCGCCGGCGGAATGTCGCGGCCCATGGAGCCGACCGGGTCCTCGCCCTTTTCGGCCATCGGCATCAGGAAGAACTTGAGGTCTTCCTGGTTGTAGCCGAAGGCCTGCTGGCGATCGAGCAGCGTGCGCCGGTCCGGCGCCATCGCCGAGACCTCGGGCGGCAGGTTTTCGAGCTTGATCTGGGTGGCGTTGAGCCATTCGCGGTACGGCTTGGCGGCGGCCAGGTTTTCCTTGACCTCGGTGTCGTCGACGATGCGGCCCTGCTCCAGGTCGATGAGCAGCATCTTGCCGGGCTGCAGGCGCCACTTGGAGACGATGTTCTCTTCCTTGTAGAGCAGTACGCCGACTTCCGAGCCGAGCACGACATGGTCGTCGTCGGTGACGATGTAGCGCGCCGGGCGCAGCCCGTTGCGGTCGAGCGTCGCGCCGATCTGGCGGCCGTCGGTGAATGCGATGGCGGCGGGGCCGTCCCACGGTTCCATAAGCGCCGCGTGGTATTCGTAGAAGGCGCGGCGTTTCTCGTCCATCAGCGGATGGCCGTCCCAGGCTTCCGGGATCATCATCATCATCGCGTGCGCCAGCGAGTAGCCGCCGGCGACGAGCAGTTCGAGGGCGTTGTCGAAGGTCGCCGAGTCGGACGCACCGTCGCCGATCAACGGCCAAAGTTTTTCCAGGTCGTCGCCCAGCACCTTGGACAGCATGGAATGGCGGCGCGCCATCATCCAGTTGATGTTGCCGCGCACGGTGTTGATCTCGCCGTTGTGGCAGAGATAGCGGAACGGCTGCGCCAGCGGCCACGACGGGAAGGTGTTGGTGGAGAAGCGCTGGTGCACCAGGGCGAGCGCCGATTCGACCCGCTCGTCCTGCAGGTCGAGATAGAACTTGGCCAGGTTCGGCGCCAGCACCATGCCCTTGTAGACGATGGTGCGCGCCGAGATCGACGGAATGTAGAAGGCGCCGATGTCGCCCAGGTCCGCGTCCCAGACCACGTGGTGGGCCTGCTTGCGGATGACGTAGAGCTTGCGCTCGAAACTGTCGACGTCGATGCAGTCGGGGCCGCGGCCGATGAACACCTGGCGGATGATCGGCTCGATCGGCTTGACGCTCTCGCCGAGCCAGGCGCTGTCGACCGGCACGTCGCGCCAGCCGAGCACTTCCTGGCCCTCGCGCCGCACCGTGCGCTCGATCGCCTCCTGGCAGACGCCGGTCGCCGGATGGGCGCGCGGCAGGAACACCATGGCGACGCCATAGGCGCCAACTTCCGGCAGCTTGAAGCCCAGTTTCTCCACTTCGGCGCGGAAAAACCGGTCGGGAATCTGCATCAGAATGCCGGCGCCGTCGCCGGCCAGCGGATCGGCGCCGACGGCGCCACGGTGGTCCAGATTGACCAGAATCTGGATGCCCTGACGAACGATGTCATGGCTCTTGCGGTTCTTGATATTGGCGATGAAGCCGATACCGCAGTTGTCATGCTCTCGTGAAGGGTCATAGAGACCCTGCGCCTCCGGCAATCCCGGAGCACGTTCTGTAGGCAGCCCACGCGTCGCTGGCCAATCCTGTTGGCGCATTTTCTCTCCCATCTTCTGGAAAACCGCGGCCTTTTTTGATAGCAAAGCTTGGTCCCGGTTGCTAGCGCCAATTAATATTTCGTCAAATCGGCCAAGGGCTTATTTTCCAGACGCCCCGGGCGGCCCAAACAGGTGTTGGGCGAAGCCGCGCGCATTGCTATAAATGCCACAAGATTTTGGGGAGTTGGGGCTTTGGACTTCATACATCTAGCGGTGCTGGCGCTGGTGCAGGGCATCACCGAATTTCTGCCCGTCAGCTCGTCGGCGCACCTGATTCTGGTACCCCTGTTCATGAATGTGCCCGACCAGGGCCTGATTATCGACGTCGCCGTGCATGTCGGCACGCTCGGCGCGGTCATTCTCTATCTCTGGCGCGACGTTTTCGCCATGCTGGGCGGGCTCGGCCGCATGATGAAGGGCCGGCGCGATCCGGGTGCCCGGCTGGCCGGCTTGCTGGTCGTCGGCACCATCCCCGTCATCATCGCCGGCTTCGCCCTCAACCACTACATGCCGAACGGCATTCGCGGCATCGAGGTGCTCGGCTGGACGACTTTGGGCTTCGGCCTGCTTTTGCTGATCGCCGACAAGATCGGCATGACGCTGCGCCGGATCGAGCATCTCCGCATGGGCGACGTCATCATCATCGGCATCGTGCAGGCGCTGGCGTTGATCCCCGGCACCAGCCGTTCCGGCATATGCATGACGGCGGGCCGCATGATGGGCATGGAGCGCCGCGATGCCGCGCGCTTCGCCATGCTGCTCGGCATTCCGGCGCTCGCCGGTGCCGGCGTACTCAAGGGCTGGGAGCTCTACAAGGCCGGCAACGCGCAACTCAACGCAGACGCCTTTCTCGCCGCCGGCATGTCGTTCGCGACCGCGCTGATCGCCATCGTGCTGATGATGGCCTGGCTGAAGCGCGCATCGTTCACGGTGTTCGGCGTCTATCGGCTGTTGCTGGGCGCCTTCCTGCTCGCCATCGCCTACGGCGTGATCGGTTAGGCGGACAAAAGCCCCATCGCGATTTCCGCGTAAATCTCGGCCGCCTTCGCCACGGCGTCGAGCGCAACCCATTCGTTCTCCGCTCCGCTCATGCCAAGCTCGCCCGGCCCGACGATGACGCGGGGAATGCCGAGCGCCGGCACCAGCACGTTGGAATCGGAGAAATAATGGACGCCGCCGGGCTGGACTTCCGTGCCGGTGACGCGCCGTGTGGCGGCCAGCGCGGTGGCGACGAAGGGATCGTCTGCGTCGGTCTCGACCGGTGGCTTGGCGTCGATGACCTCGAAGTCGATGCCGCCCCCGAGATGCCGCAGCGCTGCGATTACGTCCTCGGTTTTCATTCCCGGCAGTGTGCGGATGTCCAAGGTGGCGCTCGCCCGGTCGGGCGTGATGTTGGGCGCCGTGCCGGCGGTTAGGCCGTTCACCGCCAGCGAGGGCATTCCCAACAGCGGATGCGGCCGTTCCGCCAGTTGCAGGCCGTCGAAACGGCCGAGGAAATCGAGCAGCTTCCTGATGGCGTTGTCGCCGCCACCGCCCGATGCATGGCCGGTCGCGCCGGTGGCGACCGCACGCAGCCAAAGCGCGCCGGTCTCGGCGGTGAGAACCCGGAGCGAGGTCGGTTCGCTGACCAGCAGCCAGCCGGCGTCGCTGAGCAGGCCTCGCTCGACCATGCGCTTGGCGCCGATGCAGCCGGTGCTCTCGCCGGCGGAGAACGCCAGGACGACGTCGCCAGCGAGCCGGACGCCGGAATGCTTGAGCTTGGCCGCCGCCACGACCATGGCGGCGAGGCCGCTTTTCATGTCGGCGGCACCGCGGCCGTAGAGCCGGCCGCCCTCGATCTCGGCGGCGAACGGCGGATGGCGCCACGCCGCGTCGCCGTCCGGCATGGTGTCCATGTGGGCGGAGAACACCAGCGCCTTGCGTTCGCCGGTGCCCTTGAGGCGCGCCAGCAGATTGATGCGGCCGGGCAGGAATTCGTCGCGTTCGACATCGAAGCCGAGCGCCTCCATCTCGGCGGCAAGGTATGTCGCCACGGCGCGTTCGTCGCCGGGCGGGTCGGGGCTCCGATGGCGGACCAGTCCGGCCAGCAGGGCTTCCAGCCGGGCGCGGTCTTCGGCGTCGAGGCTGTGTGCCGTCACCGCTCAGTAGCCGGCGCTGAAATCGACCACGTTGAGCATCGGCTCGCCGCGCTCGACCCGGCGGATGTTGTCGGCGACGTAGGCGGCGGCCGAATGCGGGATGGTCAGGCTGGCGACGTGCGGCGTCACCGTCACCTTGGGATGCGACCAGTAGGGGTGGCCGGCCGGCAGCGGCTCTTCGTGGAAGACGTCGAGGGTGGCGGCGCGGAGATGACCCGAGTCCAGTGCCGCCAGCAGGTCGTGGTCGACGACGTGGGCGCCGCGCGCGCAATTGATGAAGACGGCGCCCTCGGGCAGGCGAGCGTGTCGGCGTTGATGATGCCGCGCGTATGCGTCGTCATCGGCAAAATGCAGATCAGGATGTCGGTGCGCGCCAGGAAGGCGCCGAGCCTGTCCTCGCCGAAGAACGACGTGACGCCGGGGATCGACTTCTCGGTGCGGCTCCAGCCGGCGACGTCGAAATCGAGCATGGCGAGCTTGGCCGCCGCGTCGCCGCCGAGTTCGCCCAAGCCCAGAATGCCGATGCGGCGGTGACGCGGATCGACCTGGCGGATCTGGCCCCATTCGTGACGCGCCGCCATGGCGGCGTAGGCTGCCATGTCGCGGTGATAGTGCAGCACCCAATAGAGCACGTATTCGCTCATGCCCTGGGTCAGGCAGCGGTCGACCAGGCGCGATACCGGGATGTGGCGGGGCAGGTCCGGATCGGCCGAAAGGTGGTCGACGCCGGCGCCCAGGCTCAGGATCGCCTTCAGGTTGGGCAGCGTCTTCAACAGCCCGGCCGGGGGTTTCCACACCAGGGCGTAGTCGATCTCGGCGGGGTCGTTGAATTCCTTCGGCCAGGCGCAGAACTCCAGTTCCGGCATCTCCTCGGCCAGCGACTGGCGCCAGGGCGCGATCTTGTCTTCCTTGGAGACGAACAGCAGTTTCATGGGCTTGGGCCTCTCTTAGTCTTCAGGTGCTGACCACGCCCGACTCGTCGGCCTTCAAGTCGAAGGCCGCGGCCATGAGCGCGCGGGTGTAGGGGGTTTCGGGCGCATCGATGACCTTTTCCGCCGGCCCCATCTCGACCACCTTGCCGTCCTTCATGACGATGACGTCGTGGGCGAGCGCGCGGATGACCTTGAGGTCGTGGCTGATGAACATGTAGGCGAGGTCGTGCTTCTTCTGCAACTCACGCAGCAGCTGGGTGATCTGCGCCTGCACCGACATGTCGAGCGCAGACGTCGGCTCGTCCAAGACGATGAACTTGGGTTTCAGCACCAGCGCGCGGGCGATGGCGATGCGCTGGCGCTGGCCGCCCGAGAACTCGTGCGGGTAGCGGTCCTGCATGTGCGGCTCCAGGCCGACTTCGCTCAGCGCCGCGCCGATCAGTTCGCGCCGGGCGTCGTAGTCGCCGCCGAGGCCGTGAACCAACAGCCCTTCCTCGATGATCTGGCCGACCGAAAGGCGCGGGCTCAACGAGCCGAACGGGTCCTGGAAGACGATCTGCATTTCGCGCCGGAGCGGGCGCATCTCCTTGAAGCCGAGCCCATGCAGTTCGCGGCCGAGGAAGTGGATGCCGCCCTGGCTGCGTTCCAGGCGCAACAGCGCGCGCCCCAATGTCGACTTGCCCGATCCCGACTCGCCGACCACGCCGAGCGTGTGGCCCTGGCGGATGGCGACGGAGATGCCGTCGACGGCCTTGATATGGCCGACGGTGCGGCGGAGCACGCCGCGCTTGACCGGGAACCAGACCTTGAGGT
>JAYOXJ010000142.1:6067-8817 GCA_038152725.1 Rhodospirillaceae bacterium | reverse complement strand
TCTTCAACGTGATCACCAAGGACGCGGTCGTCGCCGCGTTCAACCATCCACGCGAACTCGACCACGAACTGATCGAGGCATACTTGGCGCGCCGCGCCCTCGATTACCTCGTCGGCTTTACGCTCTCGCCGGTGCTTTGGCGCAAGCTCCCCGGCAGCCGGTCGGCCGGCCGCGTGCAGTCCGTGGCGCTTCGCCTGATCTGCGAACGCGAAACCGAGATCGAGAGTTTTCTGCCGCGCGAATACTGGACCGTAAAGGCCGAATTCACGACCCCGTCCGGCGCCCCGTTCGAAGCCCAGCTCACCTATCTTGACGGCAACAAGCTCGACAAATTCGACATCGCCAACGAAGACGCCGCCAAGCGCGCCGTCGCCGCCATCGAAGGCCGCGACTTTTCCGTCGCCGCGGTCGAGCGCAAGAAGTCGAAACGCAATCCGGCGCCGCCGTTCACCACCTCCACCCTGCAGCAGGAGGCCTCGCGCAAACTGCGCTTCGGCGCCAAGCGCACCATGCAGGTCGCGCAGCGGCTCTACGAGGGCATCAACATCGGCGGCGAGACGGTCGGCCTGATCACCTACATGCGAACCGACGGCGTGCAGATGGCCGGCGAGGCCGTCACCGCCTGCCGCCGCCTGATCGAGGACGACTACGGCGCGCGCTACCTGCCGGACGCGCCGCGCGTCTACAAATCGAAAGCCAAGAACGCCCAGGAGGCGCACGAGGCGATCCGCCCGACCGATCTGCGCCGGCGCCCGGCCGAGATGAAGTCCTATCTCGATGCCGACCAGATGGCGCTCTACCGGTTGATCTGGCAACGCACCATGGCCAGCCAGATGGAATCGGCCGTTCTCGATCAGGTCGCCGTCGACATCAGCCCCCGTGGCGACGCCGCGCTGCAGCTGCGCGCCACCGGCTCGGTCATCGCCTTCGACGGCTTCCTGCGCCTCTACCGCGAAGGCCAGGACGACAAGAGCGGCCAGGATAGCAGTGAGGCCGGCGACGACCGGATCCTGCCGCCGCTCGAAGAAGGCGACGCGCTCGGCCGCGGCGCGGTCACGCCGGAACAGCATTTCACCCAGCCGCCGCCGCGCTATTCCGAGGCAAGCCTGGTCAAGACGCTGGAAGAGCTCGGTATCGGCCGGCCGTCGACCTACGCCAGCATCATTTCCGTGCTGCAGGACCGTAACTATGTGAAGCTGGAAAACCGGCGCTTCATCCCGGAAGACCGCGGCCGGCTCGTGACCGCCTTCCTGGAGACCTACTTCAACCGTTACGTCGCCTACGACTTCACCGCCGACCTGGAAGACAAGCTCGACGACATTTCCGGCGGCAGGGTCGACTGGAAGATGGTGCTGCGCGAATTCTGGCAGGCATTCTCCGCCGCCGTCGACGACACCAAGGAACTTCGCGTCTCGGCCGTGCTCGACCGCCTGGACGAGCTCCTGGGCCCGCATTTCTTCCGCGAGACCGGCGACGGCAAGGACCCGCGCCAGTGCCCGAGCTGCTCGGGCGGCCGGCTCAACCTCAAGCTCGGCAAGTTCGGCGCCTTCATCGGCTGCAACAACTATCCGGAATGCCGCTACACCCGCCCGCTCGTCGTCAACGGCGAGGGCGATGCGGCGGCCGCCGGCAATGCCGGCCCGCGCGAACTGGGCACGGACCCGGAAACCGGCCTCATGGTGACGCTCCGCCAGGGGCCCTACGGCCTCTACGTGCAGCTTGGGGAGGCCGAGGGTGAAGGCAAGAAGAAGACCAAGCCCAAGCCCAAGCGCTCCTCGCTGCCGCGCACGCTCGATCCGGCCGATGTCGATCTCGACAAGGCGCTCGGCTTGCTTGGGCTGCCGCGTCTGGTCGGGGTCCATCCCGACACCGGCGACGACATCACCGCCGCCATCGGCCGCTTCGGCCCCTATATCAAGATGGGCGGCACCTACGTCTCGCTGAAGGGCGAGGACGACGTCCTTACCGTCGGCCTCAATCGCGCCGTCCATCTGCTCGCCGAGGCGCCGCGGAAGGATCCGCCGAAGGAACTCGGCAAACACCCCAAGGACGGTAAGCCGGTGACCCAGAGTATCGGCCGTTGGGGCCCGTTCGTCCGTCACGGCAAACTGATGGCGACACTTCCCAAGGGCACCGACAAGGATGCCGTCACCCTCGAAGATGCCGTCGCGTTGCTCGATGCCAAGGCCGCCAAGAGCGGTAAGGGTGGCAAGGGCACGAAGGCTGCCTCGAAGGGCGGCAAGACGACCAAGGCGCGGCGCACGGCCGGCGGCAAGGCCGCATCGGCCTGACGCCCGGACCCGCCGCCTTGGCCAGACAACCCGCTCCCTTTCCCAGCCGCGAACAGATCCTCGATTTCGTCCAGAACAGTCCGGGCGAAGTCGGAAAGCGCGAAATCGCGCGTGCCTTCCAACTCGACGCCGAACAGAAACGCTTGTTGAAAAAGGTGCTGCGCGAGATGGCGCTCGACGGCGAGCTTCGCCGCGGACGTGGAAAGCGCTTCGGCGATGCGACCAGCCTGCCGGAGGTCCTGCTGGTGCAGATTTCCCGCGTCGATGACGACGACCGGCTCTACGCCACGCCGATGAACTGGGAACTCGACGATGCGCCGCCGAAAATCATCGTCAGCGCCGACCGGCACATCAAGCCGGCGCTCGGCATCGGCGACCGCGTACTGGTGCGTGTCGCCGCCACCGG
Organism: Rhodospirillaceae bacterium; assembly: GCA_038152725.1. GTDB lineage: Bacteria > Pseudomonadota > Alphaproteobacteria > Rhodospirillales > Casp-alpha2 > TMED8. The sequence continues at coordinate 6,120 of JAYOXJ010000142.1, read as the reverse complement.
ATCGGGCTACAAGGTCAAGGCGATCCGCCGCGTCGAAGCGCGGCCGGTCGAGG
>JAYOXJ010000142.1:0-6057 GCA_038152725.1 Rhodospirillaceae bacterium | reverse complement strand
ACCAATCGGCGCGACCGGAGCGAGTTCACCGGCCAGGCGCGCGACACCGCCGGCGCCCAATCGGGCGAGTGGGTGCGTGCCTAAATTCTGCCGGGCAAACACCTGGGCCTGCGGCGTGCGCGCATCGTCGAGCGGCTCGAAGGCATGGACGACCCACAAGCGTTCAGCCTGATCGCTATCCACCAGAACGAAATTCCCTACGTGTTCCCGCCCGAGGCTTTGGCCGAAGCGGAGCACGCCGGGCCGGCACCGCTCGGCGACCGCACCGATCTCCGCCAGCTGCCACTGGTCACCATTGACGGTTCCGACGCGCGCGATTTCGACGATGCCGTCTGGGCCGAGGCCGATACCGACGCGGGCAACCCCGGTGGCTGGCGCTGCGTCGTCGCCATCGCCGACGTTGCCTGGTATACGCGCCCCGGCTCACCGCTCGATATCGAGGCCAAGAAGCGCGGCAATTCGGTCTATTTCCCCGACCGCGTCGTGCCGATGCTGCCCGAAGCGCTCTCCAATGGCTGGTGTTCGCTGAAACCCGACGAGGACCGGCCCTGCATGGTGGCGAGGTTCCGCATCGATGCCGAGGGCAATCTGATCGACCACCGCTTCGAGCGCGCCTTGATGCGCTCGGTCGCGCGCCTGACCTACGAGCAGATCCAGCGCGCCCGCGACGGCGAACCCGACGACGTTACCGGCCCCTTGATGGATAAAGTGGTGACGCCGCTCTACGGCGCCTATGCGTCCCTGGAAAAGGCCCGCCAGGCGCGTAATACGCTCGAACTCGAGCTCTCCGAACGTCAGGTCGTGATCGACGGCGACGGGAAAGTCGTCGCCATCCGCGAGCGCGAGCGCCTCGACAGCCACAAGCTGATCGAAGAATTCATGATCACCGCCAACGTCGTCGCCGCCGAAACTTTGGAACGGCGCCGCACGCCATGTATGTACCGCATCCACGACCAGCCGTCGGCCGAGAAGATCGAAGCGTTGAGCCAGTTCCTCGACTCGCTCGAACTCCGCTTCGCCAAGGGCCAGGTGGTGAAGTCGATCCAGTTCAACCAGATTCTCGCCCGTGTCGCCGACACGCCGCTTCAGCACATGGTCAACGAAGTGGTCCTGCGCTCCCAGGCGCAGGCCGAGTACAGCCCGGAGAACATCGGCCACTTCGGCCTGGCGTTGAGACGCTATTGCCACTTCACGTCGCCGATCCGGCGCTACGCCGATCTGGTCGTGCACCGCGCGCTGATCCACGCCCTTTCGCTCGGTCCCGGCGGCGACGTGCTCGACGGCGATACCATGGTCATGCTGGGCAGTCAGTTGTCCCAGGCGGAACGTCGCGCCGCCGGCGCCGAGCGCGAAGCCGTCGACCGCTATACCGCGCAATACCTCACGGCACAGGTCGGCGCCATATTCCGCGCCCGGGTCAATGGTGTGACCCGCGCCGGCCTGTTCGTCACCTTGGACGATACCGGCGCCGATGGCCTGGTGCCGATCCGTAGCCTGCCCGACGATTACTACGTCCATGACGAGACACTGCACAGCTTAAAGGGCCGCGAATCGGGCCGGACCTATCGGCTCGGCCAAGCCCTCGACGTCATGCTTATGGAGGCCGTGCCGATTACGGGCGGCATGATTTTCCAGGTTCTCGACGGCGAGCCCGCACCGAAACCGCAGCGCAAAAGCGGCCGTGGCGGCGGCAAATCCCGCGCCGGTCGTCGCCGGGCACGTCACCAGCGCCGCTAGGCTTTTCGGCTAAGGGTTTGACCCTTCAGGTTTTTTAATGGCTATAGCCCCGTTTTCGTGAGAAACTAAGGCATGGCTCGCGAATTTTTAGGAATGTGCCCCGTACCGATTATCGGGCGGCCAAAGGTGCCGTTCGGTGCCCTGGCGCCGATACTCGTGCTCGGCTTGGCCATGGCGCTGGCCGCATGCGGATCGCCGCCGCCGATCATTTCCGAGTCGCCGCGACCGCATTCCGTTCTGGCCTTCGACGTGTTCAGCACCGGTTACGCCGCGATCAAGGAGAAGTACATCGAGCCGGTCGAAATTCGCAAGATCGCCGCAGAAGGCATGCGGGGCTTCGCCTCGATCGACCCGGCACTTTCCGTCCGTGTCGCCGAGGATGGCATTCACATGAGCCATGGCGGCGCCGAGGTCTTCAAGCGTCCTGCCCCCGCCGGGGATGATCCTACCGCCTGGGCGGCGGTGACGGTCGATCTGGCGACGCGGGCGCGGTCCTTTTCGCGCGAGATGAACGACGCCAGCGCCGAGAAGCTCTACGAAGCCGTGTTCGACGGCGCGCTTTCGGAGCTCGACGTTTTTTCCCGCTACGCCGGCGCCGACGAGGCGCGGCGCAACCGTTCTCAGCGGGATGGGTTCGGCGGCATCGGCATCCGCTTCAAGATCGAAGCCGGCCAGGTGAAAATTACAGCGGTCATGGCGGAGACCCCGGCCAAATCGGCCGGCGTCAAAACCGGAGACCGGATCACCGCCATCGACGGTCAGGCGCCCGGCTCGAGCGAAGACGACATCACGCGCCAACTTCAGGGGCCGCCGGAGAGCGAGGTGCGCATTTCGTTGTTTCGCGCCAACGAGGAACGCGGTTTTGAATTGACCGTCACGCGCCAGCACATCGTGCCGCCGACGGTCAGTGCCAGGCTCGACGACGATGTCCTCTACCTGCGCATCTCCAACTTCAACCAGGGTACGGCGGACGCCGTATCGGAAGAGGTCGAAAAGGCCAAGGCCAGCGCCAGGCCGCGGCTCCTCGGGATTGTCATGGACCTGCGCGGCAATCCGGGCGGACTCTTGAAACAATCGATCAAGATCGCCGACCTGATGCTCACCCACGGCCACATCCTGACCACCAAAGGGAGGCACCCCGACAGCCTGCATCATTACGAAGCCGGCGGACGCGACATTGCCGGCGGCATTCCCATCGTCGTCATCATCGACGGAAAATCGGCCTCGGCCTCGGAAATCGTCGCAGCCGCCCTGCAGGACCGCGACCGCGCCGTGGTGATTGGCACCTCTTCGTTCGGCAAGGGATCGGTGCAGACCGTTGTCCGCCTACCCAACGACGGCGAGATGACGCTGACCTGGTCGCGCTTCCAGGCGCCATCGGGCTACATACTGCATGGCCTCGGCGTTCGGCCGACGATCTGCACAAGCGATGTCAAACGGGACCTGAAACCGGCGATTGAGGCCGTACTCGCCGACCGCCTCAAGCTGCGTGCCACCTTCGCCTCCTGGCGGGCCGGCGGCGCGCCCGACGAGACCCGGCGCCAAACCCTTCGCGACACCTGCCCCGCCGCTCGGCGCAAGACCTACGCGGACGTTCGTATCGCCAACTACCTGGCGGCCCATCCGGCGCTCTATGCCAAGGCCCTCGACATCGCATCGGCCACGGCCGAGGCCCAAAACTGACGCAGCTTTCGCGGAATCGCTTGACTTAACAGGGCCTTTTAGTATGGTCCGGCGCTGCAATTCAAATTTGGGGACGTGACCCATGGCTAAACCGGCGACCATTCAGATCAAACTCGAGAGCACCGCGGGCACGGGTTACTATTACGTGACCAAGAAGAACCCGCGCAACCAGACGGAAAAGATGCAGTTCCGGAAGTACGATCCGGTCGCGCGCAAGCACGTCCTGTTCAAGGAAGCCAAGATCAAGTAATCCGCCTGCGGAAACAGCGAATTTCCAATGAAAAAGGCCGGTCTTACCGGCCTTTTTTGATGCCCGCGGTGCCGCGTCGGGTCAGTTCAGGAACTTGGAAATGGTGTCCAGGAACGTCGGCACGGAAATCGGCTTGGCGATGTAACCCTCGCAGCCGCCTTCCCTAATCTTCTCCTCGTCGCCCTTCATGGCGAAGGCCGTGACGGCGACCACCGGGATGCTTTTCAGGTCGTCATCGGCCTTCAGCATCTTGGTCACCTCGAGCCCGGAGATTTCCGGTAACTGGATGTCCATGAGGATGAGGTCCGGACGCTTTTCGCGCGCCAGTTTCAACACGTCGCGACCGTCCATGGTCTGCACGGTTTCGTATCCATGGGCCTGCAACAGGTCGTTGAAGAGCTTCATGTTGAGATCGTTGTCTTCAACAATGAGTACGGTTTTTGCCATTTCTTTGCCTTACCGAATTACCGTCCCGAACGCGATTAGGCGAGTTCTCTTTCGTATCCCGTGCCGCGCCCCCAGGAAAGCCAAACGAACGCAAAAACAGCTTGTTTTCATGGATATACACGAACCAGAGGATTGTGAAACATTCCTCCAAACAAGTCAAACGAACGCGACACGATTGGGCGCCCGAATTAGGTCATTCGCCCCGCACTTCCTCAACCATTTCGCGCAGGCGTTCAACGTCGTTGACGACGAGCGCATCCTTCTTGCGCTCGACCACGCCCTGCCGGGCGAGGTCGTTCATGACGCGGGCAACCGTCTCGCGCGTAGTCGAGACGCGGCTTGCCACGTCGCCGTGAATGGGGATCGGCGAGATCGACGCGCGGGAATTGTCGATCATGTTGCCGGCGGCCAGACGCTGCAGATCGGCCTGTACCCGGTTGTTGGCGGCGAGCGTGCTCAAATCCATGATTCGTTCGGTGGAATTGCGTACGATTGCGGCCAAATCACGCATCACCGTAAACGCCACGCCGGAATTGTTCTTGATCAGGTCGAGAAACCGCTCCTGCGACAGCGTTGCCAGCTTGCTCGGCGTCAACGCCATGACGCTGGCCGACCGCGGTGCACCGTCGATCGCGGCCAGTTCCCCGAAATGGCCCCCCGGGGCGATATCGTCTAGCGTGATCTCACGGCCGGAAACGGAGTAGTTGACGACGCGCACGCGCCCCTCGACGACGAAAAACACGTCGGTCGATTCACTCTGGCGATCGATGATTTGTTCCTGCGCGGCATAGGTCTTCCACCCGCAATTGCGGGTGACACGGTCCAGTTCGGACGCCGACAGCCCTTTAAGCAGTCCGATTTCTCGCAACAGCTCGGACCCTGGTTCCGCCATTGCCCCTTCCCTACGGTTATCTATCCGGCCGTATTTTCAGGCATGTTAACGTGTCGGGATTAAATTGGCGAGTCCCGGAAAAACGTCCTCTTACATGCCTTGAAGACACGCCGGTGGAACCGTAATCTACGGCGCAATCGGAAGGACAGGAGCATGCCCCCACGCCCCACCACCCGGAACGCAGGCGCCCAGCGCGGCGCCAAGCCCGGTATCGCGGTGGTGATCCCGTGTTACCGGGAGACGTCTCATATCATGGGCGTTCTGACCGGCGTCGGCCCCGAAGTCGATGCCATCTACGTCATCGACGACTGCTGCCCGGACAAGACAGGCGATCTGGTCGAACGCGAATGCAAGGACCCACGCGTCCGGGTCATCCGCCATGACCGCAATAAAGGGGTCGGCGGTGCCACCATCACCGGCTACCGTCAGGCGCTCGCCGACGGCCATGAAATCATCGTCAAGCTCGACGGCGACGGCCAAATGGACGGAGCCCTAATCCCGCGCCTGATCCAGCCGGTTCTCGACGGCAGCGTCGATTACGCCAAGGGCAACCGCTTTCACGGGATGCATGGCATTTCCCAGATGCCGTGGCACCGGATTTTCGGCAATTTGATACTGTCGCTGCTCTCCAAATTCTCGTCCGGTTACTGGAACGTGCTCGATCCAACCAATGGGTTCACCGCTATACACGCGGAGGCATTGAATGCCGTCCCCCTGGACGAAATCTCGGAGGGCTATTTCTTCGAGTCGGACATGCTGGCACATCTCGGATTGGCACGCGCCGTGGTGCGCGACATACCGATGGTAGCGCGCTACGGCAACGAGGTCAGTGGCATCCGCATTCCGCAGGTGGTGCCGGAGTTCATCTTCAAGCACATCTGCGCCACGCTGCGGCGGCTGTTGATCACCTATTTCGTGCGCGAGACCAATATCGCCACCATCGAACTGTTGCTAAGCATTGTGCTGATTGCATTCGGCGTGATTTTCGGATCGGTCAACTGGATCGACGCGCAATCGAGTGGGGTGCCGGCGACGGCCGGGACCGTGG
>JAYOXJ010000141.1:3605-8887 GCA_038152725.1 Rhodospirillaceae bacterium | reverse complement strand
GATGTATGCAGAAGAAAAGGAGCGTGCTCAGGCGTCGGAGCGGAGCAAATCCGAATTTCTGGCATCCATGAGCCACGAAATCCGTACACCGATGACCGGTATCCTCGGTTTTGCCGACATCCTCGAAAATTCGGGGCTTACCGATAAACAGCTCGCAATGGTCGGAAAGATCAAAGGCGCAGGCCAAAGCCTCCTTACCATTATCAACGACATTCTCGATCTCTCTAAGCTCGAAGCCGGAAAATTCGAGATTGAACGCATCGATTTCAATGTCGCGAACGTTATCGAAGACGCGGTCGAACTTGTCCGCACCAAGGCCGAAGACCGCGGTCTGGATATGAATATCCACCTCGCGGGGAACCTGCCGAAAACGATGAACGGAGATCCCACCCGACTGCGCCAAGTTTTGATCAATCTGGTCGGAAACGCCGTCAAGTTCACGCATGACGGCAGCGTTACTGTCCGCGCTCACCACACGGACACCGACGACGGCCGGTTTCTTCTGTACGTCGAGGTCGAGGATACCGGAATCGGCATACCCGAAAACGCCCGCGAACGCCTTTTCCAGGATTTCATCCAGGCCGATGCGTCGACGAGCCGGCAGTACGAAGGTACGGGTCTGGGCCTCGCCATTTCCAAACGCCTGACACAGCTGATGGGGGGTGAGATTGGTGTCATAAGCGAAACGGGCAAGGGATCGACGTTCTGGTTCACGCTGTCGACGGGACCGGCCACCACAGAAATTTCGCGTGATCATCCGCCAGTTCGGAAAAGGTTCAACAAAGCGGTGCGCCCGCTCAGAATTCTCGTCGCCGAGGATAATGATTTGAACCGCCAGATCATCAAGGCGGTGCTTTCCCCGCTCGGCCATTCGATCGAGATTGCCACTTCGGGAAGCGAAGCGGTTTCCGCTGTCAGCGACAATGATGGGGATTTCGACCTCATTCTGATGGATGTGAGAATGCCGGGGATGAGCGGACCCGACGCCACCCGTGCGATTCGCCAAATGGGCGGGAAATTCGCCAAACTTCCGATCATCGCGGTCACCGCCGATGTCGCGGAAAACCACATCTCCGGATATCTCGAAGCCGGGATGAACGCCTTCGCTACCAAACCGATCGATCGCGAAGCCTTGCTGGGGACGATCAACGACGTACTCGGAGATACGGTCCACATCCAAGAGGACGAACCGGCGACACCCCGGGGATTTGTGCCTCCGACGGCGCCATCGAAGCGGGTGTCGGACGCCATCAATGGCGAAGTCGCAGACTTTCTAACGACCCTCAACACGATGTCGTCTGACTGACCGCGTCACAATTTCCGTTGCAGTCGGCAGCGCCTCTACCTATCTCAAACTTGCGGACACCCCCTGGTTCGCGCTATTTATACCGCAGAATTACCGACGGTTCCCGGACCTGTTTCGATGTATGCAGACAACACACTGACCCCGAAGGAAGCTGCCAGGCTTTGTGCGCTCGGCGTTTTGGCGACGCGCGGCAAGGTTTCTTATGGCGAACTCGCGGCGTCGGTACGGCATTTCCTGGACCGTGTCCAAGGGCCGTCACTGGATGTTTTGGGCTCTTCCCTCGAACTGCTTAAATTCGAAGGCCTTGTTCTCACCGCCGGAGCCGGCCCAAACGCCACCTTGGAACTGACCGATGCCGGCCGTGAGGAATTGAAGACCTTGCTGACCGCCGGACTGCGTGCCGGTGCGACGGATTTGAACAAACTGATCGTCGCCCTGAAATTCAGGTTCTTGCACCTTCTCGATGCGGACGAGCAGCGTATCCAGGCCGACCTGATGCTCGACACCGTCGAGACAGAACTGGCACGACTGGACGATCTTCGCTCGCATCATGCTGGCGAGCCGGGTCATCTCAGGTTGTGGCTGGATCAAGAGATTTCGGAACTTTCGGCCAGGGCCGATTGGCTCAAGGGTTTCAAGCCGCTTTGAGGCCGGGCTTGCACGCCTGATATTCAGCGCAGCAGTTTCTCCATCACCTTTTCCAGGCCGATCATGATCTGATCGCCCGCCTTGCCGCCGCGGCCCTTCATCCGCTGCGCGATCACCAGTTTAATGGCATCGATGTGGACTCGGATGGCGTTGACTTCGGAATCGCCGATGTGTTCCAGCTTTTCGATCAATCGGCACAGCTGGTTGCCGATCGCGGTAACCAGGTCGTAGCCGAAGCTGCCGCCCTGCCCCTTCATGTCGTGCGCGACCTGGAATACGTCGTCGACTTCCTTCTTGCGGTCGCCGCTGGCCTTGGCGAGCACGGCAAAGGCCTGGTCGATACGCTTCAAATCCTCCTGCACCCAGTCCAGGTGCTAGTCGGCCATGCCGGCGATGGCTTGTTCGGCACGGTCGAGTGTCGATGCGTCGACCGCCCCGGGCCCGCCAACGCGGACCTTGGATTTGACCGTATTTGGTGGATTGATGATTTCTACTTTATCGTCGCTCATGGATACCCATAAATCTTACGGCCGGTGTCCGGATTTTTATTCAAATCAAGCAGCCCACCCCTAGAGCGGTATTATAGTCCTGTTTAGTGAGCTCATTCGCAATAGAAATGTGCGCTTACAAGGGCCTTACCGATCACAATAGACCGAGATCGCGAAGTTCCGCCGCCATCGCAGCCGGTAATTCCGCAGCGTCGCCGGCCGAAAGATCCAAGTCCGGCGGCGCCTTGTCCAGCGGCAGATAGCGCCATCCCTGGAACGCCCGGTAGGCCCTGGGCTCGGTCCGCACATGGGTCGGGTCGTAGACTATGGCACAGGCTGGTTCGCCCGTCTCCCGCTGAGCGGATTCGAGCGCCAGAATCCGTTGGCGGACCTGAATCACCCCTTTGATCACCCAATACATCGATCCGCCGTCTAGCACCTCATCGCTCCGCCGCGGCATGTTTCGCGTGAGATGGCGCAGTTTCGGCTTCTTCTCGCCCCGCCCCCGGGCGGCGTCGAGTCTGGCGCGCTGGACTTGGGCTAGATGTTCGACGTTCTCGATCCCGACACAAAGCTTGATCAGGTGGACCGTCACGCCGCCGCCTTTCCGGCCAAGGCGCGCGTCACCTTGGCGTTGGAGGGGCGACCGATGGCTTCCGAGATGAAAGCGCCGGTCTCGACCAACTTGCCGAGATCGATACCGGTTTCGATGCCGAGACCGTCGAGCATGTAGAGTACATCCTCCGTCGCGACGTTGCCGGAAGCCCCCTTGGCGTAGGGACAGCCGCCGAGCCCGGAAACCGATGCATCGACTACGGCCACCCCTTGCTCCATTACGGCCAGAATGTTGGCCAACGCCTGGCCATAAGTGTCGTGGAAATGGACCGCGATACGCTCCATCGGCACGACTTCGGCGACTGCCGCGATCATCGCCTGGGCCTTGGCCGGGGTGCCCCGGCCGATGGTGTCGCCGAGAGATATCTCGTGGCACCCCATATCCCGCAGCGTCTTGGCGACGCTCGCGACGGCACTGGGTGCGATCTCCCCTTCGTAGGGGCAGCCGAGCACGCAGGAAATATAGCCGCGAACCGGTATGGCCGCGGCCTTGGCCGCGTCGCAGACCGGCTGGAACCGCTCCAGGCTCTCGGCAATGGTGCAATTGATGTTCTTCTGCGAAAACGCCTCCGACGCGGCGCCGAAAACCGCCACTTCGTCGGCGCGGACGGCGACAGCCCCCTCGAACCCCTTCAGGTTCGGCGTCAGCACCGAATAGACGACGCCCGGCCTGCGTTCGATACGCGCCATGACATCGGCGGAATCGGCCATCTTCGGCACCCACTTTGGCGAGACGAAGGCACCGGCCTCAATGAACCGGAGCCCGGCATCGGCCAAGCGCTCGACCAGTTCGATCTTGGTTTCGGTGGAAATCTCCGCCGGCTCGTTCTGCAGGCCGTCGCGCGGACCGACATCGACGATCTTGACGCGCTTGGGATATTTCATGCTTCCGGCTCCACGGCTTCGAAGGCGATCAGGTCACGGCCTTCCTCGACCTGATCACCGACGCCATAATGAACCGCCGTGACGCGGCCGTCCACCGGCGCCTTGATGGCATGCTCCATCTTCATCGCCTCGAGCACGATCAACGTCATCCCGGCACCCACCTCGTCGCCGGCCTTGACGTTGACCGCCACGACCTTGCCCGGCATGGGGGCTGCAAACACCGGCGCTTCGGCGTCGTCGCCACCAGCCATCAAGGCGGGGTCGGCCAGTTCGAAATGGCTGGCTTTGGCGCCCGCAAAGACCGTGATTTCGGTCCCCCTGACAATGACGCGGCCTTGGCGCTTTTCGCCGGCCAGCATTGCCGAGACCATTGCCTCTGTCATCGTTTCGCAAGTAGCGTCGCATTCCAACGCCCCACCGTTCAGATCGATGTGCAGGTGATGGCCATCCTTGCAGGGGGTAACGGCAACCGCCGCCTCACCGCCCGGCCAACGGAACCGCAAGTCCTGGTGTGCGACATCGTTGACCCGCCAGCACGAAGACGACGCCCAGGGCGAGAACGGATCACCGCGCCGGGCTGCCGTTTGTCGAGCCGCATGGGCACGATCGGCAACGATGGCGAGTGAAGCGAGCGCCAGCGCGTCCGCGTCGGGACTGCGGTCGTCCGCGAAATCGCTGGGAGTTAGACGGTCGATCAGGCCGGTATCGACATCGCCGGCAGCGAAATCCGGGTGTTCGATCAGGAACTTGAGAAACCGGCGATTGACCGTCGGCCCGACCACCTCGACCGCATCGAGGGCATCGGCCATTCGCCGGCGCGCCGCGTCGCGGGTCTCATCCCAGACCGCCAGCTTGGCGATCATCGGATCGTAGAACGACGACACTTCGCCCCCGGCCGCGACGCCGGTATCGATGCGCACGTTGGCCGTGGCCGGCGGGAAAGCCAGATGGCGGATTTTGCCAGGCGCCGGCAGGAAGCCGTTGTCTGGGTCCTCCGCGTAGATGCGGGCCTCGAAGGCATGCCCCTTGATCGCAAGGTCGTCCTGGCCAAGCGGCAACCTTTCGCCGGCGGCGACGCGGAACTGCCATTCGACCAGATCGAGGCCGGTGATCATCTCGGTCACCGGATGCTCGACCTGCAGGCGGGTGTTCATTTCCATGAAATAGAAACTGCCGTCGGCGGCGAGCAGGAACTCGACAGTGCCGGCGTTTTCGTAGCCGACTGCCTTGGCCGCGGCCACGGCGGGGGCGGCCCGAACGGCGCGCCCACCAGCCAACCCTAGGCGCCCCCGCCCCGCCGCGCACCCCCAGGCGGGGGGGGCGGCGACACATCAACGCGC
>JAYOXJ010000141.1:549-3595 GCA_038152725.1 Rhodospirillaceae bacterium | reverse complement strand
TCAGGACGTCCTCCCTCGGCCTGGCCGCGGCCGTGGCCGCGGCCACGGCGGCCGCGCCCATACGGGCGCGCAACTCGGCACTCATTCCCGGCGCCGGCGCCTCCTCGATCACCTTCTGGTGGCGGCGCTGCAGCGAACAGTCCCGTTCGAAAAGATGCACCGCGTTACCGCGCGCATCGGCAAACACCTGCACCTCGACGTGGCGCGGCTTGACCAGGTACTTCTCGATCAGAAGCCGGCCGTCGCCGAAGGAGGATTGCCCCTCGCGCCGGGCCGACGCGGCGGCCTCGGCCAGGTCTTCCTTCCGCGTCACCACGCGCATGCCCTTGCCGCCACCACCCATGGCCGCCTTCAGCAGCACCGGATAACCGATCTCGGCGGCGGAGGCCGCCAGGTTGGCGTCCGACTGATCTTCGCCGTAGTAACCGGGCACCACCGGCACGCCGGCTTTCTCCATGATCGCCTTGGCATTGTCCTTGGCGCCCATGGCGTGGATGGAATCGGTCGGCGGGCCGATGAAGATCAGTCCGGCGTCGCGCACCGCCTTGGCGAACTTGGCGTTCTCGGAGAGAAACCCGTAGCCGGGATGGATGGCGTCGGCGCCCATTGCCTTGGCCGCGGCCAGCACCTTGTCGGCGAGCAGATAGCTCTCCGCCGCGGGCGCCGGGCCAAGACGCACGGCCTCGCCCGCCATGGCAACGTGCGGTGCCTCAGCATCGGCGTCGGAATAGACGGCGACCGTGGCGACGCCCATCTTCTCCGCCGTCCGCATGACCCGGCAGGCGATTTCACCCCGGTTGGCGATCAGGACCTTGCGAAACACTCCGCTCCCCCTATTCCGCGACCCAGGCGGGCTTGCGCTTTTCCAGGAAGGCGGCGATGCCCTCCTTGCCCTCGGGCGTGGCGCGGATGTCGGCGATGCGCTTCGCGGTATCGTTCAACACCGCTTCGTTTATGGGTTTGTTAGCGACGGCGGCGATCAGTTCCTTGCAAGCCGTTATCGCCGCCGGGCCGTTCTTGAGCAGGATTTCGACGAAACCGTCGACCGTGGCGGCAAGATCGCCCGGCTCGACTACCTGATGGACGAAGCCCATGCCGAGCGCGGCGGCGGCATCGAAACGCTCGGCGGTAAGGAAATAGCGATGCGCGTTGCGCTCACCCATGGCCGCGACGACGTAGGGTGAGATCGTCGCGGGCGTCAGGCCGAGTTTGACCTCGGACAGGCAGAACACCGCCTTGGTCGAGGCGATGGCGATGTCGCAGACGGCAACCATGCCGACACCGCCGCCATAGGCCGCACCCTGCACCTGGCCGACAACCGGCTTCGGGCAGGTGGCGATGGTGTTCAGCATGCGCGCCAGCACGCGTCCGTCGGCCATGTTCTCGTCGTAGGAATAGGTCGACATGCGCTTCATCCAGTTGAGATCGGCGCCGGCGCAGTAACTCTTGCCCTCCGCCGCCAGCACGACGACACGCACGTCCGGGTTCTGGGAAAGTCCGTCGAAGGTTTCCTGCAGGTCCGCGATCAACGCCTCGTCGAAGGCGTTGTGCACGTCCGGCCGGTTGAGGGTGACCGTCGCGCGGCCGTTCTCGAGTATTTCCGTCTTCAACATTCCAATTCTTCCCCAATCACATCCGGAATACGCCGAATTCGGTCTTCGCCACCGGCGCGTTGAGCGCCGCCGAGATCGAGAGCCCCAGCACCATGCGCGTGTCCTTGGGGTCGATGACGCCGTCGTCCCAGAGCCTGGCGCTGGCGTAATAGGGATGGCCCTGGTGTTCGTATTGGTCGAGGATCGGCTGCTTGAACGCCTTCTCCTCCTCAGCCGGCCATTTGCCGCCCTTCGCTTCGATATTGTCGCGGCGCACGGTCGCCAGCACGGATGCCGCCTGTTCGCCGCCCATCACCGAGATGCGCGCGTTCGGCCACATCCAGAGGAACCTCGGCGAATAGCCGCGCCCGCACATGGAATAGTTGCCGGCGCCGAAGCTGCCGCCGACGATGACGGTGAACTTCGGGACCGCGGCGGTGGCGACGGCGGTGACCATCTTGGCGCCATCCTTGGCGATACCGCCGGACTCGTATTTCTGGCCGACCATGAAGCCGGAAATGTTCTGCAGGAATACCAGCGGGATGCGGCGCTGGGCGCAGAGCTCGATGAAATGCGCGCCCTTCAGCGCCGACTCCGAGAACAGGATGCCGTTATTGGCGACGATGCCGACCGGATAGCCGAAGAAGCGCGCGAAACCGCAGACCAATGTGGTGCCGTAAAGCTGCTTGAACTCGTCGAAGCGCGAGCCGTCGACCACGCGGGCGATCACCTCGCGGATATCGAAGGGCTTCTTCAGGTCGGTCGGCACCAAGCCGTAAAGCTCGTCCGCGCCGTATACCGGTTCCTCCGGCTCGCGGATATCCATGTCCAGGCGCTTGGTCCGGTTCAGGTTCTCGATGGCGCGGCGCGCCAATGCCAGCGCGTGGTCGTCATCGCGCGCCATGTGATCGGTGACACCCGAGACCTTGGAATGCACGGCGGCGCCGCCCAGGTCCTCGGCGCTGACCACCTCGCCGGTCGCCGCCTTCACCAACGGCGGGCCACCCAGAAAGATGGTGCCCTGGTTCTCGACGATGATGCTCTCGTCGGACATCGCCGGCACATAGGCACCGCCAGCCGTGCACGACCCCATGACCACCGCAATCTGCGGAATGCCCTTGGCACTCATGTTGGCCTGGTTGAAGAAGATGCGACCGAAATGATCGCGGCCAGGGAATACGTCGTCCTGTTCGGGCAGGAAGGCGCCGCCGGAATCGACCAGATAGACGCAAGGCAGGTTGTTCTCCTCGGCGATCTCCTGCGCGCGCAGGTGCTTCTTCACGGTGATCGGGTAGTACGTGCCGCCCTTGACCGTGGCATCGTTGGCGATCACCACCACCTCGGTACCGGCAATCCGGCCGATACCGGTGATGACACCGCCGGCGGGTACTGGATCGACGTACATGCCGTGGCCGGCAAGTTGCGACAGTTCCAGGAACGGCGAACCGGGATCG
>JAYOXJ010000141.1:0-453 GCA_038152725.1 Rhodospirillaceae bacterium | reverse complement strand
CAGCCTGCGCACGCGCTCTCGCGGCAGCAGCTTGCCGCGCGCGGTATGGCGCTCGCGCGCCTGTTCGCCACCACCCTGCTTGATCGAGGCGACGACGGCGCGGAGATCGTCGACCACGCCCATCATGTCGCGGGCGTTCGACTTGAACTCATCCGAATTCGGCTGCGCGGCGGTCCGGAGCACCGTCATGGCGGTTACTTCTTCTCCTTGTCGACCACGGGTCCGCCGGCTTCCTTCCAGGCTTTGAACCCGTCGGCGAACTGCGCCACGTTGGTGAAGCCCATGTCCTGGAGCGTCTTGGTCGCCAGGGCCGAACGCCAGGCGGCCGCGCAATAGAGCACGTAGGTCTTATCATCGTGGCCGAAATGCTCCTTGTGGTAAGGGCTTTCGGGGTCGAACCAGAACTCCAGCATGCCGCGCGGCGCATGGATCGCACCGGGAATGGTCCCGTCG
>JAYOXJ010000140.1:1085-8906 GCA_038152725.1 Rhodospirillaceae bacterium | reverse complement strand
GTACTCGACCAGGCACGGCGCCGTGGACAGCGCATTCTCTACGAAGGCGCCCAGGGCACCATGCTCGACGTCGATCACGGCACCTATCCCTACGTCACGTCGTCCAACACGGTCGCCGCCCAGGCCGCCGTCGGTTCCGGCCAGGGCCCGAAGGCGATCGATTTCGTGCTCGGCATCACCAAGGCCTACACCACGCGGGTCGGCGGCGGCCCGTTCCCGACCGAACAGGTCAACGAGATCGGTCAAACGCTCGGCGAGCGCGGCCGCGAGTTCGGCACCGTCACCGGCCGACCCCGGCGCTGTGGCTGGTTCGACGCCGTGTTGGTGCGCCAGGCGGTCAAGGTCAACGGGATCGACGGTATTGCATTGACCAAGCTCGACGTGCTCGACGGCTTCAAGGAACTCAAGGTGTGCACCGGCTACAAGCTCGGCGACAAAGTGCTCGACCACCTGCCGGCATCGACCGTCGGCCAGGCCCGGGTTGAACCGATCTACGAAACGCTGGAAGGCTGGTCGGACAGCACGCAAGGTGCGAGGTCCTGGGCCGACCTGCCGGCGACCACGATCAAATACGTGCGCCGCATCGAAGAATTGATCGAAGCGCCGGTCTCGCTGCTTTCGACCAGCCCGGAACGCGATGACACCATCCTGGTTCAGGATCCATTCGCCGATTGATTCACTTTACGGCTGAAATGGCAGCGGACCGCCGAAATTAAAACGTCCGTTGTTTTTCAATCGTTTGCCCGGTATAATCCGGCGACGACCGCGGCACGAATGTCAGCGGGCGTTTGCGCGCACCGGGAATCTATACCATGGCAGAACAGCCTTTGGAGATGGAAGAAGCGGGTGCGGACCTGCCGGAAGGCTTGTTCCCCCCCGAGAACCTGGAGGACGAGTCCGACAACGACGGCATTATGCCGCCGGAGCCGGAGCTGAATTCCCGTGGACGCGGCGGCCCTGTGCTGTTGCGAGAGCGCTATTCCGCCGACCCCAGCACCCGCATCCAGGAACTGGATCAGCCGTCGGCCAAGGCCTATGCGGTCGAGGATCGGCGCGACCCCAGCCTGAAGCTCTTCGCCCTTGCCTGCACGCCGAGCCTGCCGCCGCGCATGGACGTCATCCGCGTGATGCGCAACAAGGTGTTTCCGGGCGTCCTTCCGATGGTCGACTTCGACGTCGCCTATTGGCCGCCGCTCGGTCAGTCGACCCTGCTCGTGATCTTCGAGCGGCCGCTCGGCGGCCGGGTGATCGACCGGCTCAATCGCAAGGAAACCCGCATCACCGAGTACGACATTCCACGCAAGGTCGCCGAGCCGTTGCTCGAGGGGCTGCGCTTGATGGAAGAGGCGGTCGGTCCGCATCGCGCGGTCCGCGCCGACAACCTCTACTTCCTCGACGAGGATATGGAGGAAATCGTTCTGGGTCCCAACGTCACGTCGCCGCCGGGCTTCGACCAACCGCTGATCTACGAATCGATTGAACGCGCCACCTGCCAGCCGGAGGGGCGCGGCACCGGATCTATACGTGACGACATCCACGCCTTGGCGGTGACCATCATCCATTTGGTGCTCGGCTACAACCCGATCGCCAAGATGAAGCCGGAGAACGTGATCCACCAACGCCTCGAGAACGGCAGCTATACGACGCTCTGCGGTCAGGCACGCGTGCCGTTGCCGCTGATCGAGCCGACCCGCAGCATGCTCACCGACGACATCAACGAGCGCTGGGGCCACGCCGAGGTCAATGGCTGGCTGACCGGCCAGAAGACCAACCCGGTGAAGAAGCTTCCGGCGGTGAAGGCCGAAGTGCCGTTCCGGTTTCGCAAACGCGAACACGTCACCTTCCGCACTTTGGCCTGGCATTTCTCCCAGCACGTTCAGGATGCCGTTCGCGCCATCAACGGCGACGACTTCGCCAATTGGATCAAGCGCCATCCGGAAGGCGCGCGGCTGCTCGAAAGCATTCGCGGCGCCGTCCAGATGGCCAAGTTCCATACCGACAACCACCAGGGTACCGACGATTTCCTGATCGCCAAGATCTCGACCATCCTCGATCCGAGCGCGCCGATCCGCTACAAGGGCATCGCCTTCATGCCGGATGGCTACGGGCCCATGCTCGCCGTTCACTGGAGCCGCAAAGGCGATCCCCAACTGGCCGCGCAAATTCTCCAGCAGGATATCGCCGCACTATGGTTTTCCGGGCGCGAACGCATGGGGCGGCCGTTGATGGACGTGCAGAAATCCTATGCGCAGCTGCGTAGCCTGCTCAACATCAATGACCCAGGCTACGGGCTCGAACGCGTGGTCTATGAGGCTTGCCCGGGCTTTGCCTGCCAGAGCCCGCTGATCGCCAAGCACAACGTGCTGACGATCGAGCAACTGCTGCCGGCCATGGAGGAAGCGGCCAATTCGGCGGATCTTTCATCCCGGCCCATCGACCGCCATGTTGCGGCGTTCATCGCGGCGCGCTTCGATCAGGACATCCACCCGCATTTGAAAGCGCTGGCATCGCCAAAGGAGGATACCTCCGTGATCGGCATGCTGAGCCTGTACGCCTTCCTGCAGTGGAAGCTGAAGTCGCCCTCGCCGCTGGCATTGTCGAGCTGGATCGGCGGACTGCTCGGTCCGGCCATCAACGCCTACCACAACCGGCGCACGCGCGACGATCTGGAGCGGGAAATTCCGCGGCTGGTCCGCAAGGGCAGCCTGCCGGAACTGTTCAATTTGATCGACGATGCCGAGAAACGGCGTGACGACGGCGACGGTTTCCGCGCCGCGCGCGAAGAGTGGCGGGCAGCCGAGGAGGAAATCCGCGACATCGAGGGCGCCGGCGAGGAACGCCTTTCCCGCGCCGAGCGGTCCGGCCAGCAGGCGGCGGCGACGATCTCGATCATGCTCGGGCTGACCGTGGTGTCGATCCTTCTGATGATCGAGCTCGTCTAGGGCGCGGGAGGCTGGGGAAAAGATGGCAATGGGCCGTTCATCTCAGGGTACAGACTGGACCAAGTTTCTTGGCGTCGGCACTGTCGGTGTCGCGATCGCCTATTTCTCGCTGCCGACGCTTGTCATCCTGGTGCCAGGCATGCTGCCGACTGCGGTGGCGCGCGTCTGCGACCGCACTGAGCAGAAGTACGCCACCTTCTGCGTCGGCGGGATGAATCTCTGCGGCGTGTTCCCCTACCTGCTCCACCTTTGGACCATCAACCATGACGTCAAGGCGGCCATCGGCATCATCTCCGACATTTTCGCGCTCGTGGTGATGTATGCGGCGGCCGGTTTCGGCTGGCTCATGTTCATGGCCATTCCGCCGGTGGTCAGCGCCTTCCTCAACGTGCTGGCGCAACGCCGCGTTACCTTGTTGCGCGCCAGCCAGGAAGAGATCGTCAAGGAATGGGGACCGGAAGTGGCGATGCCGGACGACGACTAGGCCGTCCGCAACGCCGGTTCAGTGCAATACGCGTTGGTCGATCAGCGCGTTCTTGACGGTCTTGCGCAGTTTCTCGAAAGCCCGCACCTCGATCTGACGCACGCGTTCGCGCGAAATGCCGTAGAGATCGCTCAGGTTCTGCAGCGTCGCCGGAATTTCCTTCATGCGCCGCTCGGTTATGATGTGGCGCTCGCGTTTCGACAGCCCGCGGAGCGCGGCCTTCAGCAACTCGCGGCGGCCGTGCAGTTCCTCCGCTTCGCCGATCAGCGTTTCCTGATCGTCCTCGTCATCGACGATGTAGTCCTGCCACTCGCCTTCGCCTTCCTCGCGCAACGGCGCGTTGAGGGAGTGATCGGCACCTGCGAGGCGGCGGTTCATGTTGATGACTTCGGTTTCGGAGACCTGCAGCCGGTCGGCGATCTCGGTAACCTGCTCAGGATGCAAATCGCCCTCGTCGAGGGCGCCGATATGCGCTTTCATCTTGCGGAGATTGAAGAACAGTTTCTTTTGCGCCGCCGTGGTACCCATTTTCACCAGCGACCACGAATGCAGGATGTACTCCTGGATCGAGGCGCGGATCCACCACATGGCATAGGTGGCCAACCGGAAGCCGCGGTCCGGGTCGAACTTGTTGACAGCTTGCATCATGCCGACGTTGCCTTCCGCGATCAGGTCGGCGATCGGCAAACCGTAGCCGCGATAACCCATGGCGATCTTGGCGACGAGACGAAGATGGCTGGTGACGAGGCGTTCCATGGCGATCGCCTCGCGCTTGTCGCGCCAGCGCCGGGCCAGGTCGGCCTCCTCATCGGGTTCGAGCATGGGATAGGTTCGAATACGTCGAAGATAATCCCCTAGGTTCTCCTCTGGATAGAAATGGGATTGATGCTTTCTAGATGCCATCTCGACTTCGCTCCTGGGCTTCTTTGCCGCTACCGTTTCGCCACGCGCGGTTAACGGCGAGTACCATTGGAGGGATAATAGCCAACTTTTTTAGTCAAGTATAGAGGATAGTTACAGGTTATCTAATATATCTGTTAATTGTTTGATTTTTATATATTGATTAGAGGAAAATCTAAGATGTTCCTGCGTTATTGGGTGGGAGAAACCTAGTAAATAAGCATGGAGCATTTGTCCTTCCAGCTCAGTAATGAACTGACGCAGGCTTGGGTCCACGCCGCCGCCCAGACGGCTGGCGCCGCCGCCATATAGCGGATCGCCGACGACCGGATGGCCGATCGACGCCATGTGCACGCGAATTTGGTGCGTCCTGCCGGTCTCCAGCCGGCAATCGACCAACGCCATGCGCGCCGGAAGAACCCGATCCGTCGAATAATGGGTCACCGCCGGTTTGCCGCCGCGTGTGACGATGGCCATCTTCTTGCGGTTGCTGGGCGAGCGGCCGATGTTGCCGGTGACGGTGCCGCGGTCGGGATTGGGGGCGCCCCAAACCACCGCCTTGTAGGCGCGCTCGATATCGTGGCGGGCAAATTGCGCCGCCAGCCCCTGATGGGTCGCGTCGTCCTTGGCGGCGACCAGGAGACCGCTGGTGTCCTTGTCGAGGCGATGAACGATGCCGGGCCGGGTCACGCCGCCGATACCCGATAGACTGCCCTGGCAATGATGCAACAGCGCGTTGACCAAGGTGCCCTCGGCATGTCCGGCCGCCGGATGAACGACCAGCCCGGAAGGCTTGTCGATGACGATCAGGTGCGCATCCTCGTAAACGACATCGAGCGCGATGGCCTGCGCCTGCGGTTCCGCCGGCACCGGCGGCGGCTCCGCGACCGTATAGACGTCGTCGGCGCGTACCTTCGATGCCGCATCGGTAACCGGTGTGCCGTCGGCGGCACGCACGCAGCCGGCCGCGATCAACGCCTGGATGCGGCTCCGGGAAAGATGCCCCAGCGCCTCGGCCAAAACCCGGTCGATGCGTCCCCCAGCCTTGTCTTGGCCGGTCCGAACGGTGTATGTGGAGCCGTCGTCCATCCGCCATGCCCTCTTTGGCCACCTTGGCAACCGACCACAGACTGGACCGCAATGATGCGTTGGCTCAAGTCCCTTGTCATCGTCCTCGGCATCTTCATCGTCGCCGGCTTGGCGCTGCTCGCCTACGGTTTCGTCAAGAAGGCCCAGGATCCGGATTGGAAGCTGCTCGACATCATCGCCGGCAAGACGGCCAAGGCACCGGCCGAAGCCAGTGCGGGGCCGGCCGGCCAGCAACCGTATCGGCCGACGCCGATGGAACCCTTCGGCGACATCGATCTGGGCCTTTCCGAGGGGTGCATCGTCGTCGATGTGGCGCCGACGCGCGGCCGCGCCTATCTCACCATCGGCCCACCGGGCCCGTGCCACCGCGTCATCGTCGTCGATGTCGTCAAGGGCCGGGTGCTCGGCACCATCCGGGTCGGCACCAAGCCGCAATGATCCGCTTTGGCGCGCCTCAGTTGAAAGCGATCACGGACGCCGCCGAACACGCCTACCCGGCCGAATGTTGCGGGCTGCTCGCGGGGGCTCGCGACGCCAGCGGCGTCATTCGCGTAAGCCGCGTCGTCGCCAGCCGCAACGTGGCAACGTCCAGCCATCGAGACAGTTTCGAGGTCGACCCGCAAGTTCGCTTCGATCTGATGCGTGCCTGCGACGAGGCCGCCGGCGAAAAACTGGTCGGACACTACCACTCCCACCCCGACCATCCGGCACGCCCGTCCGCGCGCGACCTCGCCATGGCCTACGAGCCCGATCTGGTGTGGGTCATCGTCGGCGTTGCCGGAGGCCGCGCCGAGGCGACCAATGCCTTCCTGCTGGCGCCCGACGGCAAGGCGTTCCGCGAGATCGAACTTGCCGTCGAACCAACGACCGAAGGAAACCCTAAGTGAATTTCGCCAGCGACAACGTCACCGGCGCCGCGCCGGAAATCCTCGAAGCCATGCTGAAAGCCAACGACGGCGCCCTGCTCGGGTACGGCAACGATGCCCTCACCCAGTCGGTCGAGGCCCGGCTCCGCGAGATTTTCGAGACCGATCTTTCCATGTTTCTCGTCGCCACCGGCACCGCCGCCAATTCACTGGCGCTCTCGGTGCTGACGCCGGTGCACGGCGCCGTGCTCTGCCATTGGACCAGTCACGTCTACGAGGACGAATGCGGCGCGCCCGAGTTCTTTACCGGTGGTGCCCGGCTGATCCCGGTCGACGGCGCGGACGGCAAGTTCGATCTCGACGACCTCACGGCCAAGGTTCGGCACGGCAAGGGCGACGTGCACATGCTGCAGCCCTCGGCGGTCAGCCTGACCCAGGTGACCGAACTCGGCACCGTCTACACGCTCGATGAGATTTCCGCCGTCGCCGAAGTCTGCCGCGCCGCCGGTGTGCGCCTTCACATGGACGGTGCGCGCTTCGCCAACGCGCTCGTCGCGTTGAACTGCACCCCCGCCGAGATGAGCTGGAAGCGCGGCGTCGACGTGCTTTCCTTCGGCGCCACGAAGAACGGCGCGCTCGGCTGCGAGGCGATCATCGTCTTCGACAAGAGCCTGGCCGAGGCGCTTGCATTCCGCAGGAAGCGTGCCGGCCATCTGTTCTCCAAGATGCGGCTCCTGTCGGCGCAGATGCAGGCCTATCTCGCGGGCGATCTGTGGCTCCGGAACGCCCGTCACGCCAACGCCATGGCGGCGCGGCTGCATGCCGGCTTGGCCCCGGTTCCGGGTGTCGAATTCCCCTACCCCGTCGGCGCCAACATGCTGTTTCCGAAGTTTCCGGACGGCATGGCCGCGAGACTCAAGGACAGGGGTTTCAAGTTCTACGACAACCGCTGGGCGCCCGGCATATGCCGGCTGGTGACGGCGTTCAACACCCGCGCCGAAGACGTCGACGCCCTGGTCGCCGCGGCGGCGGCATAGCCCGCAATACTGGCGCTTGATCGGAACGCGGCGGCGCGTATGATACGCCGTCCCAGCGCCCCCTTCGTCTAGTGGCCTAGGACGCCGCCCTCTCACGGCGGAAACAGGGGTTCGAGTCCCCTAGGGGGCGCCAATGATTTCAATATCTTAGCTGCTCATCTGGGCAGCGTTTTTATTTCATACGGAAATTATACGGAAAACATAGATTAATAATCCGCCAGGGAGCGCTTCTAAAACTCAATCCCAAAGCGCTGCGCAGCCGCCATCAGGCTGGCATTTTCCAGGTAGACGATTTCTTCACACATTCCGAAATAGGTCTTCCAGTGCATGCCCTTCGGTTTGTCGGGAAAAGGCTGATCAAATCCAGCATGTCCACCTAGCTTGCGACGCAGTTTGTGCGCTCGACTTGCCTGCCTGTCTGCGCGGCTCTCGTTTTGGCTTCGATATGCCATCCCATACGCCTGCCGACTTGCGAACCAGTCGCCGCCATTAGCCAAGTATAA
>JAYOXJ010000140.1:0-1075 GCA_038152725.1 Rhodospirillaceae bacterium | reverse complement strand
CTCACGGCGGAAACAGGGGTTCGAGTCCCCTAGGGGGCGCCAATTTTCCAACTCTTCAAACAATTTTCAGACCCGCGAATTCGCGTGGCGATACTGGCTGATTTCATATGATAAGTTGGTTTGCACCAGGTCGCATTTTTCCGTCTGGCACAACCGGCAAACAATTTCCGAAAAGAGTATTGAATGAACCCGTATGTCGTAGAGCCAGGTGACAGCCCCGTCATTCTCGGGATGCCCCATGTCGGCACCGAGATCGAAGACGGCATTTGGCGCCGATTGAATGACCTGGGCCGTGAGCGCGCGGATACGGATTGGTGGATCGACCGGCTCTATGGCGGCCTGCTTCCAAATGCGACCGTCGTCCGTGCGACCTTCTCAAGATACGTCGTCGACGCCAACCGCGATCCATCCGGCAAAAGCCTCTATCCAGGCCAGAACACGACCGACGTTTGTCCGACGAAAACATTCGACGGCGAACCGATTTACCAACCCGGTCAGGAACCGAGCGGCGAGGAGATTGCCGAGCGGGTTTCCCGATATCACGCGCCCTACCACGCCGCCCTGGCGGCGGAGATCGAGCGGGTGCGCGCGCGACATGGCGTTGCCGTCCTGTACGACTGTCATTCCATTCGGTCCGACATTCCGTACCTGTTCGAAGGGCGGCTGCCGACTTTCAACATCGGCACCAATGACGGCGTTACATGCGACGCGAAGATCGAAGCGGCCCTCGTAACTGCCTGTTCGCAGGCACAAGGCCTCGATCATGTGTTGAACGGAAGGTTCAAGGGCGGCTGGACGACACGCCACTACGGCAGGCCCTCCGACGGCATGCATGCCATCCAATTGGAAATGGCGCAGGCGGCGTACATGATGGAGGAAGCGCCGTGGACCTATCTTCCGGAGCGCGCCGATCGGGTACGGCCCATCTTGAAAAGCGCGCTTGCCGAAATGGAACGGATCGCCCTAAGCGGGCCGCTAAAACCCAACCGCAAGGAGGGCTGCCTAACGCGCCCGCCGTCAATGCGTGACCGCGGACGTGGGCGCGTGCCGCTGGGGCCCGCGCGCGAGCGGGGCG
>JAYOXJ010000139.1:0-8908 GCA_038152725.1 Rhodospirillaceae bacterium | reverse complement strand
GGCCTGGCCCGCGCGCTCACCTCCGACCCCGAAATCCTGCTCATGGACGAGCCGCTTGGTGCGCTCGACGCGTTCACCCGCGAGACCATGCAGGAGCTCATCCTCCAGGTCTGGAAGAAGACCGGCAAGGTGGTGTTCTTCATCACTCACAGCGTCGAGGAGGCATTGTTCATGGCGACCAAGCTGATCGTCATGTCGCCCCGGCCGGGCCGCGTCACCCACCAGTACGAGCTCGACTTCTGTCACCGCTTCCTCGACGAAGGCAATGCCCGCAAGATCAAGTCGGACCCCGCCTTCATCAAAATCCGCGAGGAAGTGCTTTCCATCATCCACGGCGACGAGGCCGCCGGTAAAGGCGCGGAGGTCCTATGAGCATCCTCAAGCGACTGCACAACGACGGCCAGCAGACCGACCCCTATGGTGCGCCCGGCACCGGCAACAGCACGCTGATCAGCTTTGTCACCATCGTCTCGATCCTGTTCGGCTGGTGGCTGGTCACATACATGGAGTGGATCCGGCCCTTGTTCCTGCCGCCGCCGGAACTGGTGATCTCCAAATTCACGAAGATCGCCTGCGTCGACCACTATTGGGACGCGCTTCGCGGTATCGCCGAAGACAAGCGCGCCGAGTGCGAGGGCTTCAGCGACAACCCGCTGCACATGCACATCCTGTGGAGCCTCTACCGGGTGTTCCTGTCGTTCTTCCTGGCCGTGGCCACGGCGGTGCCGATCGGTATCGCCATGGGCATGAGCCGCTACGCGCGCGGCGTCTTCGATCCGCCGATCGAGTTCTACCGGCCGATTCCGCCGCTCGCCTACCTGCCGCTGACCATCATCTGGTTCGGCATCGGCGACTCGGGCAAGATATTCCTGATCTATCTCGCCTGTTTCGCGCCGTTGGCGATCAGCGCGCGGGCCGGCGTCAGGTCGTGCTCGATCGAGCAGATTCACGCCGCCTATTCCATGGGTGCGACCCGCACCCAGGTTGTCAGCCACGTGGTGTTGAAATCGGCATTGCCGGAAATCCTCACCGGCATGCGCATCTCCATCGCCTTCGGCTGGACCACGCTGGTCGCCGCCGAGATGGTCGCGGCCAAGGCCGGTATCGGCGTCATGGTGCTGAACGCGGCCAGGTTCCTGGCCACCGACATCGTGTTCCTCGGCATCATCGTGATCGGCCTGGTGGCGTTCTTCTTCGATTGGCTGATGCGCGCCATCGAAAAGGCGCTGGTGCCCTGGAAAGGCCGGATCTGATTACGTCATTTCGGCGATGACGGCGGCGAGCAGCTTGATGCCGGGTTCGATCTTCGCTTTCGGGATCGACGAGAAGCCCAGGCGAAAATAGTTGCGCGGCCGCGGCGTGCCGCCGAAGTGCACCGTACCCGGTTCGATCAGCACGCCGCGTTTCGCCGCGCGGGCGGCCAGATCGTCGGTATCGATCCCGCTCGGCGCCTCGACCCAGAAACTGGTGCCGCCGAACGTCGGCTGCCGGGTCGAGTCCGGGATGTGCGCCTGCAGCGCGTCGGCCATGGCGCGCCAGCGCTCGCGGTAGGCCCGGTGCAGGCGGTGGATCAGCGAGTCGTGGTAGCCGAGCGACAGGAACAGCGCCGCCGTGCGCTGGTTGTTGTTGGGCGGATGGCGGAACATCAGATGGCGCAGGGCCCGCGCCTCGGCGATCAGTTCCGGCGACGCCACCAGGTAGCCGAGCCTGAGCCCCGGAAACAGCGTCTTCGACATGGAACCGACGTAGATCACGCGCCCGCTCTTGTCCAAGGACTTGAGCGCCGGCGTCGGGTCGCTGACGTAATTGGTCTCGGCCTCGTAGTCATCCTCGATGATGACGATGTCGTGGCGCTTAGCGTAATCGAGCAGCGCGGCGCGGCGCTCGATCGGCATCGTCACCGTGGTCGGGAACTGATGGCTCGGAGTCACGTAAATGTAGTCGGCGCCGGTCAGGCGCTCGTCGATCGGCAGTCCGCGCCCGTCGACCGGGATCAGGCTCATGCGCCGGGTCTTGAGGCTGAAGATGTTGCGCGCATCGGTGTAGCCCGGCTCCTCCATGGCGACCGAGGTCGCCTCGGTGGTGAGCAGGCTGGCCAGCAAATAGAGCGCGTTCTGCGCGCCCATGGTGATCAGGATCTGGTTGGCGTCGGCATAGATGCCGCGCCTCGGCAAAAGCCGGGTCCGGATCTGCTCGACCAGCATCGGGTCATCGCGCTCGCGGCTGTCGCCGGTCCAGGCGTCCATTCCACGCCGGCCCAAGGCCTGGCGCGAGCATTCCCGCCAGGCGCCGATCGCAAACAGGTCCTCATCGACTTGGCCGTAGATGAAGGGGTAGGCGTAGCTGCGCCAGTCGGCCGGCTTGACCACCACGGTCTGCGCCGTCGGGCGCATCCGGAAGCGCGCCGCCCAGTCGGGCGCGGCGCCGTCGGCGGCTCCGCGTGCCGGCTGCGGGCTCGGCGTCTCGGCGGTGATCTCGGGGTTGACGTAAAAGCCGCTGCGCTCGCGCGCCACCAGATAGCCGTCGTCGACCAGTGCTTGATAGGTGAGAACTACCGTATTGCGGGAAACGCCCAAAGATTGAGCCATCTTGCGGCTCGACGGCAGCGGCTCGCCGTGCGAGATTCGCTGCTCCAGGATGGCCGCAACCAGCATCTCGCGTATTTGCGCCTGCAGTGAGGCGTTCTCGACCCGGCTCAAGTGGAACAGGCTGTCGCGCATGGACTCTGGCCCAGGTTTATCCAAAAATTGGCTCTACGATGGAGCCAATGGAAAAGTCTACGGTAACGATTAAGGGCGGGCAAGTTTCGCCCTGGAAACGGAATTTCGAACAGTACGCCAATCCTGCCCGGCCGCATCGGCGCCGGCCCGGGGTTCGGGCGTGCCGCACAAGGGAGACTACTGATGCAATACCAGGCCAACGACCTCGAACAACATTGGATGCCGTTCACGGCCAACCGTGAATTCAAGGCCAACCCGCGCCTGATCGTCGGCGGCAAGGGCGTCTATCTCAAGGACCACAAGGGCGGCACCATCATCGATGGCTCGTCGGGCCTGTTCTGCTGCCCGCTCGGCCACGGCCGCAAGGAGATCGCCGAGGCGGTCTACCACCAGCTCCTCGAGAACGACTACGCCGCCCCCTTCATGACGTCGACGCCCGGCACCTTCGAGCTGGCCAACCGGGTCGCGCGCATCACGCCCGATCCGATCAACCACGTGTTCTTCGTCAACTCGGGCTCCGAATCGATCGACACCGCGCTGAAGATCGCCATGGCCTACCACCGCGCCCGCGGCGAGGGCCAGCGCACGCGCTTCGTCTCGCGCGAGCGCGCCTATCACGGCGTCAACATCGGCGGCGTGTCGCTCTCCGGCATGGTCAAGAACCGTGAGACCTTCTCGGGCGTGATGCCCAACGTGGTCGCCATGCGCCACACCTGGAACCCGGACGAGCTGTTCGTGCGTGGCCAGCCGGAGTCGGGCAAGGAACTGGCCGACGACCTGCAGCGCTTCTGCGAGACCTACGGCGGCTCGACCATCGCCGCCGTCTTCGTCGAGCCGATCGCCGGTTCGACCGGCGTGCTGGTGCCGCCGAAGGGCTACCTCGAGCGGCTCCGCGAGATTTGCGACCAGCACGGCATCCTGCTCGTCTTCGACGAAGTGATCTGCGGCTTCGGCCGTCTCGGTGCGCCGTTCGCCTCGCAGGCCTTCGGCGTCACCCCGGACATCATGACCATGGCCAAGGCGCTGACCAATGGTGCCCAGCCGATGGGCGCGGTCGCGGTCAAGGACGATATCTACAAGACCATCACCGAAGCGGCGCCGGAGAACGCCATCGAGTTCTTCCACGGCTACACCTATTCGGGCCATCCGGCCGCCTGTGCCGCCGGCATCGCGGTGCAGAAGATCTACGAAGAGGAAAAGTCCTTCGAGAAGGCCGCCGGCCTCACCGAATACTTCCTCGACGGCCTGTTCAGCCTGCGCGATCTCGACTGCGTCAAGGACATCCGCGGCTACGGCCTGCTGGGTGCGGTCGAGCTCAAGGCCAAGGGCGCGCCTGGCGCGCGCGGCACGCAGGCCCAGAAGGATCTCTTCTGGAACGGCATGCACGTCAAGTTCACCGGCGATGCGGGTATCGTCGCGCCGGCCTTCGTCTGCGAGAAGAGCCATATCGATGAAATGATCGATAAGCTTCGCAAGACCCTGGAAGCCTGCTGAAGGGGGTTTTCGAGACGCGAGCCCGCCCGTGCCGAACACCGCACGGGCGGGCCTGCTCTTTCCGGCCATGATTTAAAGCCATAGTATGGCCGCGCCCGAACGCCTGGGTGAGACAAAACAGGCGGCGGTACTGGCAAGGGAGGTACGACCATGAGCGAACAACTCTGGCACTACATCGACGGCGCGCGGGTTGCCGCCAAGAAGGGCGGGCGCGTGGGCGACGTCTACAATCCGGCGACCGGCGAGGTCTCCAAGAAGGTGCCGCTTGCCAGCGCCGATGAAGTGCGCGCCGCCATCGCGTCTGCGGAAAAGGCGCTGCCCGGCTGGGCGGCGACGCCGCCGGCCAAGCGCGCCCAGGTGATGTTCGCGTTCCGCGACCTGATCCGTAAGCACATGGACGAACTCGCGGTGCTGGTCTCCTCCGAACACGGCAAGACCATCGACGACGCCAAGGGTTCGATCTCGCGCGGCCTCGAGGTCGTCGAGTTCGTCTGCGGCGTGCCGCAGCTTCTGAAGGGCGAATATTCCGAGGCCGTCGCCGGCGGCGTCGACAGCTTCGCCATCCGCCAGCCGGTCGGCGTCTGCGCCGGCATCACGCCGTTCAATTTCCCGGCCATGGTGCCGATGTGGATGTTCCCGGTGGCGCTCGCCTGCGGCAACACCTTCGTCCTCAAACCCTCCGAACGCAATCCGTCGTGCTCGCTGCGCCTTGCCGAACTGCTGGTCGAGGCCGGGCTGCCGAAAGGCTGCCTCAACGTCGTCAACGGCGACAAGGAGGCGGTCGACACACTGCTTACCGATCCCCGCGTCGCCGCCGTCAGTTTCGTCGGCTCCACCGCCATCGGCCGCTATATCTACGAGACCGGCTGCAAGCACGGCAAGCGCGTGCAGGCGCTGTGCGGCGCCAAGAACCACATGATCATCATGCCCGATGCCGACATGGATCAGGCCGTCGACGCCGCCATGGGCGCGGCCTACGGCTCCGCCGGCGAACGCTGCATGGCGGTATCGGTCGCCGTGCCGGTCGGCGAGGAAGCCGCCGATGCCTTCGTCAAACGCCTCGCGCCGCGCGTCCAGGCGCTCAAGATCGGACCCTACACCGACAGCGCCGCCGAGATGGGGCCGGTGATCACGCGCGAAGCCAAGGAACGCATCGAGCGCTACATCGACGAGGGCGTCGCCGTCGGTGCCGAACTGGTGGTCGACGGCCGCGACCTCAAGCTGCAGGGCTACGAGAACGGCTATTTCGTCGGCGGCACGCTGATCGACCGCGTCACCAAGGAGATGTCCGTCTACAAGGACGAGATCTTCGGCCCGGTGCTCAGCGTTGTCCGCGCCAAGAGCTACGACGAGGCCAAGGGTCTCGCCATGGACCACGAGTACGGCAACGGTGCCGCGATCTTCACCCGCGACGGCGACACCGCGCGCGATTTCACCCAGTCGATCAACATCGGCATGGTCGGCGTCAACGTGCCGATCCCGGTGCCGGTCGCCTACCATTCCTTCGGCGGCTGGAAGGCCAGCCTGTTCGGCGCCAACGCCGTGCACGGCATG
This sequence comes from Rhodospirillaceae bacterium, assembly GCA_038152725.1. Lineage (GTDB taxonomy): Bacteria > Pseudomonadota > Alphaproteobacteria > Rhodospirillales > Casp-alpha2 > TMED8. Next base: position 3,140 of record JAYOXJ010000139.1, on the reverse strand, counting down.
GACGGTGTGCGCTTCTACACGCGGCTCAAGACCGTGACCCAGCGCTGGCCGAGCGGCATCAAGGAAGGTGCCGTGTTCAATTTCCATTCCGGTCACGACACCGGGCACTGATGGGAGGCAGCCAGCGCCGCCATGAAGGCCCTGTTGCAGCGCGTCTCCGAAGCGAGCGTGACGGTCGACGGCACCGTGACTGGCGCCATCGGCGCGGGGCTCTTGGTGCTGGTCTGCGCCGACCCGTCCGACAACGAAGAAACGCTGCAGTTCCTGACGCGCAAGATCGCCGCCATGCGCATCTTCCGCGACGGCGACGGCAAGATGAACCTCTCGGTCAAGGACACCGGCGGCGCCGTGCTGGCGGTCAGCCAGTTCACGCTCGCCGCAGACTGGCGGCGCGGCAACCGGCCGGGGTTCTCGCGCGCCGCCGGGCCGGAACTCGGCGAGGCACTCTATAACCGTTTCTGCGAACTTCTGCGCGCCGAGGGGCTCACGGTCGAGACCGGCCGCTTCGGCGCCGAGATGGAGGTCCGCCTCCTCAACGACGGACCGGTGACGATCTGGATGGATACCAACGAACAGGGGACATGAATGGCCAAGGAACTGCCAAGCAAGGCTGAAGTGGTGATCGTCGGTGGCGGCGTGATCGGTTGTTCCATCGCCTATCACCTGACCAAGGTCGGCATCACCGACGTGGCGCTGCTGGAGCGCAAGCAGCTCACCTGCGGCACCACCTGGCACGCGGCCGGGCTAATCGGCCAGCTCCGCGACTCCCAGAACATGACCAAGCTGGCGAAGTATTCGGCCGAGCTCTACCACGAACTGGAGCGCGAGACCGGCCAGGCCACCGGCTACAAGGTCAACGGTTCGCTCTCGCTCGCCACCCACGACGGCCGCATGGAGGACATGGAGCGCCGTGCCGACATGGCCAAGGTGTTCGGCCTGCAGGTCGACGTGCTCGGGCCCGAGGGCTGCAAGGACCACTATCCGCTGATCAGCACCAAGGGCGTTGTCGGCGGCATCTTCATCCCGTCCGACGGCCAGGCCGATCCGGTCGGCATCACCCAGGCGCTGGCCAAGGGGGCGCGCCAGGGGGGGGCGAGCATCTACGAGAATACGCTTGTCGAGGACGTCATCGTCGAGGGCGGCCGCGCCGTCGGCGTGCGCACCGCCGAGGGCGAGATTCGCGCCAAGCACGTCGTGCTGGCCTGCGGCATGTGGACGCGGACCTTCGCCCAGCGCATCGGCGTGCACGTGCCGTTGCACGCCTGCGAGCACTTCTACATCCTGACCGAGCCGTTCGAGGGCGTCACACCCGATCTCCCGGTGATGCGCGACTACGACGCCTGGGCCTACTACAAGGAAGACGCCGGCAAGCTGCTGCTCGGCGCCTTCGAGCCGGTGGCCAAGCCGTGGGGCATGGACGGCATCCGCGAGGACTTCTGTTTCGACCAGCTGCCGGACGATTTCGACCACTTCGAACCCGTGCTGATGAAGGCGATCGAGCGGGTGCCGGCGTTGGAGAATGCCGGCATCCAAACCTTCTTCTGCGGCCCGGAGAGCTTCACGCCCGACGACCGCTACCACCTGGGGCCGGTGTCGGAGGTCGACAGTCTCTTTGTCGCCGCTGGGCTCAACTCCATCGGCGTCCAGTCGGCCGGCGGTGTCGGCAAGGTGATGGCGGCCTGGATCAAGGACGGTCATCCGCCCATGGACCTTGTCGGCGTCGATATCCGCCGCAACCAGCCGTTCCAGTCGAACGCGCATTTCCTGCACGACCGTGTCAAGGAGACGCTCGGCCTGCTCTACGCCACCCATTGGCCGTTCTATCAGTACAAGACGGCGCGCGGCGTGCGCCGCATGCCGCTGCACGAACAGCACAAGCAGGCCAACGCCTGCTTCGGCGAGACCGCCGGCTGGGAGCGGCCGAACTGGTACGCGCCCATGGGCGTGCAGCCGGAATACGTTTACAGCTTCACGCGTCAGAACTGGTTCGACCATTCCGCGGCCGAACACATGGCGGTGCGCGAAAGCGTTGGCCTGATCGACATTTCGGCCTTCGCCAAGTTCCGCTTGCAGGGCGCGGACGCCGAGAAGGTGCTGGGGCAAATCTGTGCGGGCGATGTCGCGGTCGCGCCGGGCCGCGTCGTCTATACCCAGTGGCTCAACGAGCGCGGCGGCATCGAGGCCGATCTCACCGTGACACGCCTCGCCGAGGACGACTACCTGATCGTCACCTCGGCCGGCTCGCAGGTGCGCGACTTCCATTGGCTGACCTCGCACATCCCCGCCGATGCGCGTGCCGTCGCCACCGACGTCACCTCGGGTGAGGCGGTACTCGCGGTGATGGGGCCGAAGGCGCGCGACTTCCTGCAGGCGCTGACCCCGGCCGATCTCTCGAACGACGCCTTTCCGTTCGCCACCAGCCGGGTCATCGAGCTCGGCTACGGCCATGTGCGCGCGTCGCGCATCACCTACGTCGGTGAACTCGGCTGGGAGCTCTACATCCCGAGCGAATTCGCCGCCGGCATCTACGAGGCGCTGGTCGAAGGCGACGCCGGCCTCAAGCACGTTGGCATGCACGCGGTCAATTCGCTGCGCATGGAGAAGGCCTACCGGCACTGGGGCCACGACATCACCGACGAGGAAACGCCGCTCGAGTCGGGCCTCGGATTCGCTGTCGCCTGGGACAAGGCGGGCGGTTTCATCGGCCGCGACGCACTCCTCAAGCAGCGCGAGAAAGGCGTGAAGAAGCGTCTCGCCCAGTTCCTGCTGAGCGATCCGGAACCGCTGCTCTACCACCGCGAGCCGGTCTATCGTTCGGGCAAAATCGTCGGCTACCTCACGTCCGGCATGTACGGCCACGCGCTCGGTGCCGCCGTGGGCCTGGGCTACGTCACCATTCCGGACGGTGCCGAGGCGGCATTCGCCGACGGCGTCGACTACGAGATCGAGGTGCGCGGCCGCAAATACGCGGCCAAGGCCAGCCTGCGGCCGCTCTACGACCCGGCGAACAAACGGGTCCGCGCCTAAAAGAGAATCGCCAAATTTTGTTGCGCCTGCTGCTCTCCGCGTTATCCTCATAAAAAACAAGGGGCTGAAGTAGCTAAGAGCCTATAGGGGTTCTACAATGGCTACGATGTACG
>JAYOXJ010000138.1:0-8961 GCA_038152725.1 Rhodospirillaceae bacterium | reverse complement strand
CGCCGGATAGGCGCCGAGGCCCATCAGCGTCAGCGTACAGGGTGCACCGGTCAGCTTGACGAACTGGTTCAACAGTTGCGAAGCGGCGGGTCCGGAGTTGACAACCCCACCGCCAGCGTAGATCAGCGGACGCTTGGCGTTCGCGATGGCCTGGACAGCGGCTTTGATCTTGCCGAGATCGCCCTTTATCTGCGGATTATAGCTCTTGATCTTAACCTTGGACTTGGGCGTGTAGGCACCCTTGGCCATCAGCACGTCCTTGGGCAGGTCGATGACAACCGGGCCGGGACGGCCCGAGCGCGCGACATGAAACGCCTCATGGACGACGCGGGCGAGGTCGTTCACGTCTTTTACTAGGTAATTGTGCTTGGTGCAGGGACGCGTGATGCCGGTGGTGTCGGCCTCCTGGAAGGCGTCATTGCCGATCAGATGCGTCGGCACCTGGCCAGTGAGACAGACGACGGGGATCGAGTCCATGAGAGCGTCGGTCAGCCCGGTGACCGCATTGGTGGCGCCGGGACCGGAGGTTACCAGAACGACGCCGACCTTGCCGGTCGAGCGCGCGTAACCCTCAGCCGCATGCACGGCGCCGCCTTCCTGGCGCACGAGGATGTGACGCAGCCGGTTCTGCTGGAATAGCGCATCGTAGATCGGCAGTACGGCACCACCCGGATAACCGAAAATATCGGTGACGTCCTGCTCATCGAGCGCTTTCAAAAGGATCTCTGAACCGTTCATTTGGTCTTTGCCCATGGTGTTCTCTCCTTGGCCGGCCGGGCCTCCGCCCCGCCGGATCGTGTCGTCAAAAAACCGACCTCCCCGACGGCCCAGCCCGCCGTTAGTCCCGGTGTTTTCGTTGCATTTTTCCCTTCAGGCACGCTCAGCGCGCCATCGGGAAGCCGGAACCTAGTCATTTCGGTCCGGATGGTCAATACATAAAAGGGAATTTTCGAAAAGTTTTTTAAGATGAAACTTTTCAAATATTACAAAATAACATTACAAAGCGCCATAAAAATACAGCCCTCAGCCCTTCGCCCGCCCTCACGGCATCTTCTTGTCGAGTTCTGAGACGATCTTGTTGACCCGCCGAAGCGCCTGCTTCTTGACCATGCCGGGCGGTAGGCGGTTATCGTAGAGGGTCTTGATCAGGATGATGTCGGTGCGGTTGAGTTCGCGTGGCGTCGCCCTGTTGTTGAATACCGACGGCTTGATTTTGTCGGAATCGTTCACCAACCCAAGCGTCTGGGTCAGTTCTTCCAGCAGGCATGCGTCCATGGCTTCGGGCGTAAGTTCGGTATTGACCACGACCGTCGCCCAATTGATCGAGCCCTTGTTGGCCGCCGTGAGGAAGTAGCACACCCCGGGCGCAGCCAGCTTCTTCAGCAAAGCCGGGTCAACGCCCTTGGCCAGAAACGGCGCATGAATGGCGAGGCGCGGCACGAACTTGATGAAATAGTTGGGCGGTTTGCCGGACTCCTTGACGCTCTCCGAACGGACTCCGGTAAGCCCGAGCAGAACGCGGAGGTGTTTACGGATAAGATTAATATGTTCACGATTGGGCTTGCCATGATCGAGCTTGAGCTCTTTGCCGCCGCCCGGTTTGTCGATGAGCTTGCCTTCGATCTCGGCGACGTTGATGCGGATCGGCTCCAACCATTTTTGGATCACAGGCGTGCCGTTTTTCAGGTATTCGGAACCGAAGGCCACATCGGCGAAGAATGCAGCCAAATCGGTAGGCGACGGGCGATCGGCGGACAAAGCCGGCGACGCCAATGCGAGCGATATGGCAACGGCCAACGTGGAGGCTAAATACGGGCGTCGGTTCATGGCTGCACCCCCTCTACGGCGGGCAGCCTATCACGTTCAGCCCTGCGAAACCGAAAGGAATTCTTGCACCGCCTTGACGCCCTGGTCCAATGCCCTGTCGCCGAACTCCTCGATGACCAAATCGGCTGTCATCTGGTGACGGAACCAAGTGAGTTGGCGTTTGGCGAAATTGCGGGTCGCCTGTTTAGCCTTGTCGAGGGCTGCAGCGAGGTCGCAATGACCTTCCAGGTGGCGGCGGAAATCGGGCACACCAAGCGCCTTCATGGCAGGTTGGTCCGGACCAGGATCTAGATCGGCGAGCGCGGCGACTTCATCCAAGGCTCCAGCCGCGATCATGGCATCAAGACGCGCCTCGATGCGGGCGTAGAGCAAATCCCTTGGCGGCGTCAGGGTCAGGATCAGGTGGCGGCCGGAAACGGGCGAGGTCCCGGCCTGACCGGCCTGCCACTGGGCAAGCGTCCTGCCCGTCGCCGTCACCACCGCCCAAGCGCGCACCAATCGCTGGCGGTCGCCGGCGGCGAGCCTTGCCGCGGCATCCGCGTCGAGTACCGCTAGGCGCTCCCGGAACACCTCGCCGCCTTCCGTGTCATAGACGCCACGTCCCTCGTCGACCACCGCCTTCGGCACTTCCGGCACCTCAGCGATGCCCTCGGCGAGAACTTTCAGGTAAAGCCCGGTACCGCCACAAACGATGGCGAGACGGCCACGTGCGCGGATTGCGGCGATGGCATCCTCGGCCATCCGCAACCAGACGCCGGCCGAACAAACCTCGCTCACCGACATCACACCGTAGAGATGGTGTGGCACCCGCGCCTCATCGGCCGGGCTTGGTCGCGCCGTGAGCACCCGCAGTTCCTTATAGACCTGCATGCTGTCGGCGTTGACGATCTCACCATTGCAGGCCTCGGCGACGGCGAACGCCAACGCGGACTTTCCGCTCGCCGTCGGACCGGCGACGACGATCAAGGCATCCTTTTCGGATCCTTCCGGCCTCATCGCGCAATCTCTTTTTGCAACATGCCCCGCCATCCGTTATGGGAGCGGCCATGACCGCAACCCTGCCCCAAGTTCTCACCCTGGTCGCCGCCGAAGACGGCGCGCTCGAGCCCGCCATTGTCGCCGAGGTGACGGCGGCTCTCAATGACTTGGGTGGCAATACCGCCGATCCGGTCTGGCTGGCCGAGCGCCGCGCTGCCGACATCGGCTTCTCCGGAACGTCGCCGGAGATGACCGCCGCCGTACGGACGCGGCTTGCCGGCAGGTCCATCGATCTCCATGCCCAACCGGCGGCGGGTCGCAAGAAGCGGCTGTTGCTGGCCGACATGGACTCGACCATCGTCACCACCGAAACCCTCGACGAACTCGCCGCCTTCGTCGGCATCAAGGCCGAGATCGCCGCCATCACGGCACGCGCCATGAACGGCGAGTTGGATTTCGAAACCGCCTTGAAAGAACGCGTCGGCAGGCTTGCCGGCCTCACCGAGACGACGCTCGAACAAGCTTACGCCGACGTCGAGCTTTCCGCCGGTGCCGAGACCATGGTGCGAACAATGGCGGCGGCGGGCGCGCGCTGCGTACTGGTCTCGGGCGGCTTCAGGTATTTCACCACTCGCGTCGCGTCGCGCGCCGGATTTCATGACGACTATGCCAACGACTTCATCATCGAAGCGGGCAAGCTCACCGGCGCGGTGCGGCTGCCGATCTTGACCAAGGACGTGAAGCTCCAGACTCTCAACGCCGAAGCGTCAACCCTCGCGATCTCACCCGACATGGCGATGGCCATCGGCGACGGCGCCAACGACCTGCCGATGATCCAGGCGGCCGGGCTCGGTATTGCTTATCGCGGCAAGCCCGTGGTCGCCGAGGCGGCGCCGGCGCGCATCGACTTCGGCGATCTCACCACGGCACTCTTTTTTCAGGGTTATACGCGGGCCGAATTCGTCGGCGGCTAACTTCAGAGGTGGAAACAATCCACCGCGATCCACCATTCGCGCTCGTATGGCAGCAACGCACCCAAATAGACATTCGAGCCTTCCTTGACGTCGGTGCCCGGCTTGTAGCCGGGCGTCATGCCGATCAGGATGGTGGAGACGCAGATAGCGTTGTTCTTGAACAGCGCGAAAACATCGCGACCGGAGACCGAACGTTCGGCGAAGCGTGCTGTCTCTTTGGTCTCGACCCGGCCGGCAATGGTCAACGCCGCCTTCAGGTGCGCGTGCATATCGACAAGAGTGCGAATCTCGGGACCTTCGAAATAGACGCCGGAAACGACCGTCAACAGCCGACAAATGCGTCCCTTGATGCCGAATTCGTTGGGCGGAAATTCGAGTTCCATACGGCGGAAACCCGGTCCGACGGGAAGCCCATCTTCGAGCGCGGTGCGGACCTCGTTGCACTCCGAACCCGGCAACGGCTTGACCAGCTGCACGTTGGCCGGTAACGGGCGCAACGCGCCTACTGGCGGTGGCGCCCCGACGCCAACCAGAAGCGCCGCAACCAGGCCCATCAATCGCGTTGTTTTCATTCCGCGCATGGCCACATGGTAGGCGAAAAAGACTTTAAACCCAATTGGTTATCTTTATGCACAAATTGCTCCTGCTGGCGATGGCACATCATGCCGCGGGCATCCGCAAGGGTTGGTCGTCGGCGAGGCGTTCTTGGAAATACTGCACCAATCGCTCGGCGGCATCCGGCAACTTACCGGGCCGGCGATGGATGGTGATCTCGACATCGGGCAGTTCCGGAAGGCCTTCAGTCGGGCCTAGGCGGCGGATGCCGGCGGGAATGATGCTCTCTTCCATCATTGAGACCGCGATGCCGCTCAACACCGCGCCGTGGATCGCCGAACACGACCGGCTGACGTATGCGACCCGCCATGGCCGGCCGGCCGCGTCAAGGGCGCTGAGCCCATGATGGCGGCAGACGCACCCCTCGGGCCAGAGCGCCAGCGGCAGAGGCGTCTCCTCGTAAATGGGTTCGCCCTCCGCCGCCACCCAATGCAACGGCTCGGAACGCACCAGTTCGCCGCCCGGCGTCATCGGGCCACGGCTGACCAAGCCGACGTCGAGCTTGCCCGCGGCAACCATTTCCATGACCTGCACTGAATTGTCGCAGACGACCTCCACCCAGACCGCAGGATAGACCCGGGCGAACGCGCCGAGCACGGTCGGCAGAAACGAGACCGCATAGTCGTCGGGAGTCCCTACACGGACCACGCCGGATAGCCCTGGCGCTGTGAAGTGGGTCATTGCCTCGTCGGAGAGCTTGAGGATACGGCGTGCGTAGCCGAGCAGAAGCTGGCCGTTCTCGGTCAACTCGACGGCGCGGCCATCGCGGCGGAACAACTGCACCTGGACCTGGTCCTCGAGTCGCTTGATTTGCATGGAAACAGCCGACTGAGTGCGGCCGATAACTTCGCCTGCGCGGGTGAAGTTCCGCATTTCAGCGACAGCGGCGAAGGCGCGCAGCAAATCCGTATCTAAGGTGGGCAGCACGTTAGCTGCTCCCAATCATCAAGAGTATTGATGACAAATATAATAACAATTCGTTTCTATTATGACTATCGCAATCTTATGTTGTCGCCGAAACCTGCGTGAATAAGGAGAGGCGCCATGCAACACGAGACACCAATGGGCATTTGGATGGGTGCGATTGCCACGGCCGGCGGCCTCGGCGACGCGACGGAATTGCGCGAAACGCTGATCCGCGAGGCAGCCGTACGGGAACGCAGGCGTCAACGCCGGCGGCGCTGGCGCCTTGCGATTCCGCGATTGGGCTCGCTCGATATCGTCTGGCGGCCGGTCAGGCCGGTTACTGGATAACGATCCTAGGCGCTTCGGCGGCGCGACGCGCCAACGTGGCGTCGATCTTGTTTGCCACGTTCTTGGCGATTTCCCGGTAGCACTTGGCATGTTCGCTGTCGGGCTTGGAAACGACGATCGGTGCGCCGCCGTCCGACGAGGTGCGGATGTCGATGTGCAACGGCACCTCGCCCAGGAAGTCGCAACCCAAGCGGTCGGCCTCGGCCTTGGCGCCGCCATGGGCGAAGATTTCCGTCCGCTCGCCGCAATGCGGGCAGGTGAAGTAGCTCATGTTCTCGACGATACCGAACACCGGAACGTCGACCTTGCGGAACATGTTGAGGCCCTTCCGTGCATCGAGGAGAGCAATGTCCTGCGGCGTGGAGACGATCACTGCACCGGTCAACGGCACGCGCTGCGCCATGGTCAGCTGGGCGTCACCGGTGCCCGGCGGCATGTCGACCACCAACACATCGAGTTCGCCCCAGTTGACGTCGCGCATCATCTGCTCAAGCGCGGACTGAACCATTGGGCCGCGCCAGATCATCGGCGTGTCTTCCTCGACCAGGAAGCCGATCGACATCACCTTGATGCCATAGTTCTGCATCGGCTCCAGATTCTTGCCGTCGTTGGAGACCGGTTGACCGGTAATGCCCATCATGCGCGGCATCGAGGGGCCGTAAATATCGGCGTCCATGAGCCCGACCTTCTTTCCGGCAGCGGCCAGGCCAAGCGCCAAGTTGACGGCCGTGGTCGACTTGCCGACGCCGCCCTTACCGGACGCGACGGCAACGATGGATTTCACACCCGGCAGCGGATTGGCGGCCTGCTGGCCGCCACCCTGCCCGTGGCCGTGACCATGGCCTTTCTGCTGTGGCGGTGGCGGCGCCGACTGAGCGGCGCGTTCGGCCGTCAACACCACGGTCGCGGTCAGCACGCCGTCCAGGGCATGCACCTTCTTTTCCGCTTCCTTGCGCAGCGGCTCGAGTTTGGGCCCGTGTTCCGGGTCGACCTCGATGGCGAAGGCGACATGCCCATCCTTCATCTGCACGCCGCGCACCATACCGGCGGAGACGATGTCCTTACCGCTGATCGGGTCTTTGACGGCGCTGAGCGCGTCCAAAACCACCTTTTCATTGATCTCCGCCATAACCTTGCAAACTCCGCTTGATCGACCGATATTTCCCTAAAGGCGCCGCCGAACGGCGCTTTTGCTATAGTGAAGTAGCGCAAGTTATCTGATTTACAAGCGCGGCAGGCGTGGCGACGCGCGAAATGTTTAGGGGAAAGGACAACTGATGCCCTGGAAATCACAAGGTGGCGGCCCCTGGGGAGGCGGCGGTGGCGGTGGCGGCGGCGGCCCATGGGGCGGCGGCGGCGGACCGTTCGGTGGCGGACGCGGACCTCATGGCCCCGACATCGAGGAGATGCTCAAACGCAGCCAGGACAAGGTCAAACGCATGCTGCCGGGCGGCGGCGGCGCCAAGGGATTGGCGCTGATCCTGATCGCCGTGGTTGGCTTCTGGTCGCTGAGCGGCATCTACCGGGTCGAACCCGGCCAGCAGGGCGTCGAATTGCTGTTCGGCAAGTACGTCAAACGCACGGCGCCGGGCCTGCATATATGGTTCCCGTCTCCCATCGGTGAGGTCATCAAGCCGAACGTCGAGCGCACCAACACCATCAACGTCGGCTTTCGTGGCACCGGCGACGTGGTCCGCGGCAATGGCCGAGACGTGCCGCTAGAAAGCCTGATGCTGACTTCAGACCAGAACATCATCGATATCGACTTCGTCGTGCAATGGCGTATCAAGAACGCGGCCGAATTCCTGTTCAACATCCGCGATCCGGAACAGACCGTTAAGCTTGCTGCCGAGAGTTCGATGCGTGAGGTCATCGGCCGCACACCTTTGGAAGACGCGCTCACGGTCAAACGCCAGATCGTCCAGCAACAGGCCAAGGAACTGCTGCAGAAGATTCTGGACGAGTACAAGACCGGCGTTGCAATTGCCGAAATCCAGCTCTTGAAGGTCGATCCGCCGCAAGAGGTGATCGACGCCTTCAATGACGTGCAGCGTGCCAAACAGGACCAGGAACGTTCCGTCAACGAGGCCAACGCCTACAAAAACGACATCGTGCCGCGCGCCAAAGGTGAGGCGCAGAAGATGATCCAGGCGGCGACCGCCTATAAGGAACGAGTGGTCAAGGAGGCGGAAGGTGAGGCCAAGCGCTTCATTTCGGTCTACGAGAGCTATCTGGTGGCCAAGGACGTGACCACCCGCCGGCTCTACCTCGAGCGCATGCAGGACGTCATCTCCAAATCGCAGAAGGTGATCATCGACAAGGGTGAAGGTGGCGGCGTAGTTCCCTATCTGCCGCTACCCGAGCTCCAGAAAAAGAGCACGGGGAGCAAATAGTCATGAAAAAAACGTCATTCGCCATCCTCGGCATCCTCCTCGTCGTTGGCGCCATTGCGGCATCGAGCGCGCTGTTTACCGTGCACCAAACGCAGCAGGCGCTGATTTTGCAGTTCGGTAATCCGATCCGAGTGGTTCGGGACCCCGGCCTGCACGTCAAAATCCCGTTCCTGCAGGAAGCCGAGTACTACGATTCGCGCATCCTCGATCTCGACCCGCCGGCGCAGGAAGTCATCCTTGCCGACCAGAAACGCGTCAACGTCGACGCCTTCGCGCGTTATCGCATCGTCGACCCGCTGGAGTACCGCAAGCGTGCCCAGACCGACGCCAACTTCCGCGACGTCTTCGGCTCGCGTCTGAACGCCTCCATCCGCGCCGAGATCGGCCGCATTCTCCTGGGCGACATGCTGACCCAGAAGCGCGCCCAGGTGATGGAGATCATCGCCCAGCAGATGAAGGCCTTCGCGCCGGAATTCGGCGTCGAGGTGGTGGACGTGCGTATCGGCCGAACCGACCTGCCGGAAGCGACGGCGCAATCGGTGTACAACCGCATGCGAAGGTGAGGAGCAGAAGCTCCGCATCCAGGCGGAAGCCGACCGCGACCGAACGGTGATCATCGCCGAAGCCCAGCGCCAGTCGCAGATCCTGCGCGGTCAGGGCGAAGGCGAGCGCAACCGCATCCTCGGCGAGGCCTACGGCAAGGACCCGGAGTTCTTCGACTTCTACCGCTCCATGGAAGCCTATGGAGAGGCGCTCGGCGACGGCACCACCATGGTGCTGAGCCCGGACTCGGAATTCTTCCGCTTCTTCGGCTCGATTAAGCCGAAGCCGTAGACGTGGGAGCGTCGTGACCGACTTCTTCACCGCGCTCGCGTTCGCGGTGGCCATCGAGGGAATTGCCTACGCGCTGTTCCCCGATG
>JAYOXJ010000137.1:7264-8998 GCA_038152725.1 Rhodospirillaceae bacterium | reverse complement strand
GCAACCGCATCAGCGGCTTTTAGAGGGATTCGGGAGGGAACGAAAGAAAATCCGCTGCTTGGGCGCGGTTAGCGGGGCTTTTTCGCGGTCGCCATGTTGTGGTCGTTATTGCCGAGCTCTTTCTCGCCGTTGCCATAGGGGTCCGGCGCCGTATAGCAGGTGGCGCTCGCGAGCGTGCGGTAGCAATGCACCATCGGCTTGATCACCGGTTCGTCTTCCTTGCAGTAGCGATTGCCCTTCTCGACGTAGACGTAGGAGCAGTCCTTGCCGCTGGAATACGAAACGGCGTGGTCGACGAGCGATTTCTCGGTGCCGATCACGGTCAGCATATCGACCTGGGCCAGCCCCGGCACGCCGGTGGCGACCGCCGGGCCGCAGCCAGCCAACGCCAAAGACAGCAACACCGGCTTGAAGCGCGACAACTGCATGAAAGCCAACCTCTCGGAAACCACTGGGAAACACGGGATCATAGCGCCGACATCCTTAACGGAGACTTAATCGGCACCGGGATTACCTCACGCCGAAAAATCTAATCCATTGTATTTAATGGAAATTCACCGTTTTCTCAAGACCGCAAAAATGTTACAAACGAAGCCTCGGACTTCGCATTTGAAAGGCGCGCCATGGCTGTCTCGACCCCGATCTGCGATTTCGGCTGGAAAGCGCCGGATTTCGCCCTCAAAGGCACCGACGGCAAGACCTATTCGCTGGCCGACGGGAAGGGCCCGAACGGCACGTTGGTGATGTTCATCTGCAACCACTGCCCCTACGTCAAGGCGGTGGCGGAGCGTCTGGTCGACGACGTAAAGACCTTGCAGACCAAGGGTATCGGCGCCGTCGCCATCATGCCGAACGACCCGGAATACAACGCCGAGGACTCGTTCGGGAACATGAAAATCTTCGCCGAACGACATGGTTTCACCTTCCCCTACGTGATCCACGAGACCCAAGCGGTGGCGCGCGCCTATGACGCCGTGTGCACGCCGGATTTCTTCGGCCTGGATGCCGGTCTCGGCCTGCAGTACCGCGGCCGGCTCGATTCCTCGGGCCGCAACCCCGCACCGCCGGACGCGAAGCGTGAGTTGCTGGAAGCCATGACCCGGGTGGCGGAAACCGGCCACGGGCCGGCCGAGCAGACACCTTCCATGGGCTGCTCGATCAAGTGGCGCACGGTACCTGCCTGATCTGGGCGCCTGTGGGGCGCAAAATCGCCCTCACGCTTGTTTCCGGCGGGGCCTGCAAGTAAGGTGTGCCGTCGTTTTCCGGCAGACGACCCTGAAGACGCCCAATTAGAGGATTTATCGTGGCCGACGAACAAGATGTCCTGCTCCGCGAGATCGACGAGGACCTCAAACATGAGCGCCTCGCCGAGATCTGGAAGACCTACGGCAACTACGCCATCGCCGGTGCGCTGGCGCTGGTGCTCGGCGTCGCCGGCATGAAGGGCTGGCAGAGCTACCAGCTCTCCCAGCACCGTGCCCAGGGCGACCGCATGGCCCAGGCGCAGCGACTGATCGACGATGGCAAGCCGAAGGACGCCCTGGCCCAGTTGCAGAGCCTCGCCACCGACGCCGGCAAGGGCTATGCCATGCTGGCCCGGTTCCGCGCCGCCGCGCTGACCGGCCAGGAGGGCGATGCAGCCAAGGCAGCGAGCCAATACGCCGTTCTCGCCGACGACAGCGGCATCGATGCGCTCTATCGCGACTTGGCCGTTGTCCTGGGCGCGCTGCAGGA